>CALDJX010000549.1 GCA_937899075.1 uncultured Planctomyces sp.
ACCGTTCTCCCCAACGACGTTGGGACTGACACCGTGCTGCAGGATGTACTCCAGGCTTTGCGGCTCGGTGGCGCGCACCATGGCGTAGTTCCACCAGGAATCGTCATTGCCGCGTTCAATGCAGGGAAGACACAGCCGAACGATCTCCGGACAGCTGTCTCCGGCCGCTAATAACATTTGCTCGGCAATCTCTATTGGCGTGGGGGATTCGAGGTTAAGGCTGCATGCAGGCGTTTTTCCGTCAAGGATCTCTTTTGCCAGAGCCACATCACCGCAACCCGCCACGTGCTCAACGGTCGTAGGAACACCGTGGTCAGTCAACAGGGACTGTAGCCGCTCGTCTGCAGTGGATCGCGCAATTGACATCGCGTCTCCACAAGCAAATATAGCTGCGTTTACCTCCGCCCCGTGATCAAGCAGAGTTTTGGCGATCTCGTGCCTTCCACACATCGTCGCAAACCACAGTGGCGCTCCCCAGCTTCTGCTGCCGTCGTCACTCGATACGACAGCTTCATCAGGATCAAATCCCAACGCCAACAACTGCGATACCATTTCAGTATTATTGATTCGGACCGCGATACTCAGCAGACCACCGCGAAAGAAGTGAATGTCGTTTGCAAGTTGGCCTTCGCGATGCATCCGAGCGACCAGCGACACATCACCAACGGCGACCGCAGCACGGGGTGTAAGGCGTGCCCCAGCCGACCGCAGCAGCCGCGATGTTTCGTCAAAGAGTTCCCGCGAGCTTCGCGATCGCTCCATGAAACAAAAATCCCGGCCATGAGCGGACCAGCCGGCCAATACGGCCGCATAGTCGAGAGGCGTTTTACCTGGGCTGTCATGGGTCGCGTGAAGGTGAGGGAGAACATCCTGCTGGGCCACCGCGTTTACGTCCGCACCGCGTTCGATCAACCATCCGACCAAACCAGGGTTATGCATCGAGGCAGCGATATGCAGAGGTGTCCTGCCGCCAACGTCGCAGGCGGAAATCAGAGACAGGTCACCAGCCAGGAGGTGTACCGCATCGTCGTTCCGATTCTCTTGAATCGCCTTAAAGACTTCGTCCGTTTGTGGTCCGATCGTCGACCCCGCGTCGCTCAGTTTCGTGCGCCGCTGCCGTTCCTGCTGCTCGATAATCGTGACAATATCATCCCAGCCACGATCAGTTGCGATCGTCAACGCGGATGTTGCCTCGCGATGCGGCCAGATTCCCTTGCGTGCGTCAGACCCCAGCTGCATCAACAGCTGCGTCATTGCCAGGTCTCGATTGAGCACTGCCAGGTGGATCGCAATCTGCTCCCCAAACCGGCCGCCTCTATCGATACCGACAAGTTCCGGGCGTGCCTTCGCGAGTTTTTGAACAGTTTCCAGATCGCCGGCTTGAACTGCGTCGTAAAATGCTTCGACGTTAGTGCTATCAACGTGCTGTTTAAGCCTCGCCCAACTGGGAAAGCCATACGCCCGAGCGAGGATTCGCTGAGCATCAACCAGTGAGAACGCCGCTTGAATTAGCGACTGATCGAATCGCTGAACCTCTTCGGTCGTGTCGCGGTTTCCGGCCTTGAAAGACTTGAGGAGTTGCTTCGCCTGCTTGCGTAGCTGCGGAAAACTGGGCCTTGGTGGAAGGGTGCGCGTAGGGGCAGGAAGTGGTTTGGTCATGACGACCTCCTTTCGGCAGCGATCTGCTGCTCAGCTCGGTGCCCGCGTCGCGAACCTGAAGGAAGTACGCCAACAGTAAACACAATGTAAGACCAGGTGGGCTCAGCCCTTTCCGCGGACACAGCAGCGTCCTGAACGCTGGCGTCAGTATACGAAGCGCGAGGAAAGAGTCCACGAACGACTTCAAACGGACGGTCGATTGATGCTTCGGAATTTCAGGACCTGTCCATTCACAATCCGGAGTTCTGTTGCCCTTGTTCTTCCAGTGCCGTGACACGATCTGCTTCAAACTGATCAACGGCGCGGGCCCAACGGATAAGAATCACTCGTGATCGATCGGCGCAATCGGTTGATACATTCGCGTAGACATACGACTCGGGGAACTTTCCAGGCCTGGCAACTCGGCTAACAGTCACGCAGCGTCGAACATTGACTCCATGATCACGACTTGCCAGTCGTCGCCTTGTGAGCCCAAAAGTACTAACCGTGTCTGATTGCCCCGGCTCCCTGTTTGGCCTTGGCTTAAGCCGAGTGCGAAAACGCTGACTAACCCGCGATACGACCACTTCAGGTGACATGGGCGGTAGTGAGGACGTCTGAATGAATGAATTCAGGTAAACGAGTCCAGTCGATTTGCACTCTCAACTTTTCTCTGGCTGCGGAATGGTGTCGACAAGATCGCCGACGAGTTTGTGCAGCGTTTCGTGCGTGAGGTGGATGTCGACCGACTCTCGTCCGGGTTGTCCGTTCTCCGCGCGGTATCGGCGGAGCAGGAAGGTGCCGTTTGCCTGGGCTGACAGCAGGACCTCGTAGAATTGCGTGCCCGTGTCAGTTCGATCCGGCGGCGTTGAGCGGATGAGAACCTGGTTGCTGCGCTGGTCGATTTCGATCGGACCGATGTTTTCGAGCAGGTAGGTCACTCGCGCGGACAACGCGGCAGCCCACGCCTGCAGCACTCCCGATTCGTTGCCGACGAGCGACGGAACGTGCAAAGTCAGCGACTCGAACGCGCAGCTCAATGCGTCGACCGCGACGACGGCGATACCGAGAACCAGACCGTCGGGATCGGTTATCTCGATGCGTCGCGGATTGGAGCTTGAAAATCCAGCGAGCTGTTTCAGCTCGTCGGTGAGTTGAGTCCTAAAGTTCATGGCCTGTCTCCTGTGCGATGAGAGCGGTGTCTCTTCGCGTGGGTTCAAGGCAGCACCGGCGCGTAGATCGATAGAAAATGAAAAGTGTCTACATCCAGAATGATGCTGGCGTGAATCCCGTGTCAAATTCCTTTTTGATCACCGGATCGATGAGGAAGGATTGTGTCTCAAATTTCCCGTAGGTCAGGCTCTGCCTGACGAAGTCACTGTGGCTGCGCGTTTGACTTGAATCATGCGGCGGCAGCAGTCTTCAAGTCGTGGCTCTTTCCGTCGAACGAAAGAATCGTCGACTTGTCATCGAGGGTAGTTTCAATGTGAACGGGTCGGCCCCAGAGTTTGCAAAGGCTCGTGAGAGTGTCGCGGGCCTCGGCCAGTTTGAGTGGCATCCCCTGAAACTGATGGACGAGGAACAGCTCGCCGCGGTTTTTGTAGTTTCCGTCGACGACGCGAATCACCGGCCGACTGTGGTTCGTCAGGCTGTCGAGCAGTTGTTCTTTGACCTTGTAGAACTCGCGCGAGGCGATCTCGTAATAGTCGTTGGCTTCGTTGTAGGCGAACATGAACATCTTGTTCTTCTGACAGAACTCGGGAGTCAGGAACGTGTCGATAAACGTGACGTCGTTGTGGATCTTGCGGACTTCGAAAATCTTTTCGCGCCCCAGCCCCGTGTGCTTGTTCCAGTGCTCTTTCTCTCGCATGTCGTCACACGCGTCCCATTCAGGACCAAACTGACCTTTGTTCCAGCGTTCTTCGATGTCGCGAAAAAGTTCGATGCCGATCTTGTACGGGTTCAAACGCTGAGGGGTCATCGCCATCGTGCCGCTGTGGTGGTCGGCGTAGCAGATCAGTTCTGAGTCGGTCAGTCCGTAGGTCGTCATGATGGTCGAGTGCCAGTAACTGGCCCAGCCCTCGTTCATGATCTTCGTCTGGCCCTGCGGAGCGAAGTAGTATGCCTCGTCACGAATGATCGACAGGATATCATGCTGCCACGACGCGAGTTGAGCGTTCTGCAGCAGGAACAGCAGCACGTCACGCTCCGGCCGATCCGGAAATGATCGAGCGGCCGCCCGGTCTACTTTTTCCTGGTGTTTCTCGTCGGCCTGCTTCTGCAGCACGTCAGGCGGGTTAATGAACGAGTCCATATACCCTTTAGACGGAAAACGTCCGCCATTCCGATCGTCTTCTTTCTTTTCAGCTTTTGCTTCAAACGAACTTTCGACCGGGCCCGGATCGTCGTGCCGTTTCACATGCGGAAGGTGCGGGTCGATCAGGTCTTCCAGAGAAAGGCACGCATCGATGAATTCTTCGACGGGCTCATGCCCGTGCCTATCGATGTAACGACTGATCCGCGATGCGTGATTCGCCATCTGGTCGAGCATCTTGCGATTCGTCGGCGCGAACCACGCGTTGTTCTTGAAGAAATCGCAGTGGCCGTAAACGTGAGCGATCACCAGCTTCTGATCACCGATGTCGTTCGTGTTGAGCAGGTAGGCGTAGCAAGGGTCAGTGTTGATGACCATCTCGTAGATCTTCTGCAGACCGTACGAGTACCCCTTCATCAGTTCGTCGTACTGAGCACCGAATCGCCAGTGCGGATACCGAATCGGAAAACCCGTATAGGCGGCGAACATGCTGAGTTCTTCGTAGTCGACGTACTCAAAGATCGTCTCGAAGAAGTCGAGCCCCTCCAGACGAGCACGTTGCTCCATGTCTTCCTGGATCTTCGCGATTTCTTTGGGCAGCGGCCGATTGATACTGATAGCCATAAATGTCGCCTTCGGGCAAATGTCCCATGTTAAAATGACCTATCACCAATCAGGTGCGCAATGCCGTCAGGACTGGTCATTGACCATTCGGGCATTGGTCATTTCTCTCATTTCCCTTTTCCAAGGAACTTGCGGATCGATTCGTAGATCGCGTCTTTGTTGGGAATCTCCGACAGAATCAGGTTGTCGTGTTCGTCCGTGAGATTTTTCAATTCACGAATGAAGTCGCCCGATCCGTACGGACTTTCAACCTGCCCGTAGCAGTACAGGTTGCAGTGAACCATGATGTCTTCAACCAGAATGCTGAGGCATTCACCGTTGTCTTCGCCCCAGTTGTCGCCGTCGGAAAACTGGAAGCAGTAGATGTTCCACTCGGATGGTGGAAACTCTCGTTGGATGAGATCTCGACAGACACGGTAGGCGGACGAGATCTTCGTTCCGCCGCTCTCGCGAGTGTGAAAGAATGTATCTTCGTCAACGATCTTCGCGGCGGCATCGTGAACGATGTATCGAGTCTGGACTCCGTCGTACTGACTGCGGAGCCAGGTATCGAGCCAGAACGCTTCGGTTCGGACGATCTCTTTCTGCTCGTCCATCATCGATCCGGAAACATCCATGATGTAGATGATGGCCGCGTTTGACTGCGGCATCGGAATCGACTTCCACGATCGATACTGAAAGTCTTCTTTGCCTGGGATGATGATCGGGTTGTCGGGTCGGTACTCGTTGGAAGCGATCGATCGTTTCAACGCTCGCTTGTAGGTCCGTTTGAAATGCCGCAGCGATTCCGGACCGTTCTGCGAGATCGTCGAGTACTTGTCTTTCTGGGACTGAACCGAGTCGGTTCCTTTTGGCTCGATGTTGGGTAGCTCCAGTTCTTCGCCGAGCATTTCCGCGAGTTCTTCCAGCGTGACTTCGACTTCCCGAAAGTGTCCGCTGCCGGGTTCGCTTCCAGCGGCGCCTGTTCCGTCACCCTCTTGTTGCTGTCCGCCTTTTCCGACCGGCTGTCCCTCTTCACCCTCACCCGCTCCGACTCCGCCGGAACCTGCAGGGCCGTGACGAAAGCGAGGGATGTCTATATTCGGAACGGGAATACTGACGACGTTCTTGCCCTTACGACCGAGCATTTCGCCGTGATTCACGTATTTCTTCAGACCTTCGCGCACTTTGCCTCGGACAATTTTCCGAAACCGCGACAGGTCCTGGTCGATGTTGCGAGTCATAAAGCCTCACCTTCTCCGGCAGGCGAAAGTGCTGTCTCTGACGCAAAGTCGCGAAGCCGCAGAGGTTCGCAAAAAACCTGACACCTGAGCGTTAAGAGTCTTTGCGATGCTTTGAGTCGTAGCACTTTTGCGTCAACGATGAGTTCCGTCGTTCACGATCAGTGTCCAAAGGCCCGGCTCCACAATAAAGCCGGGCCTTCGATGTCCTGATCAGGCAGCTTCTTTCGTGTCACCGCGGGCGAAGATGCTGGCGACATACTGCAGGACGTCGGTCGCCGATTCGTCGTTGTAGCCGAAGTCTCGAATCAATCGTGACTTGACGATGTCGATCTTCTCCTGCGTGTCGGCATCGACGACGTTGGACACGAGACTCGTCAGCTTGATCGTGTCCTTCTGGTCTTCGAACAGCTTCATTTCGAGAGCCTTCTGCAGACGCTCGTTCGTTCGGAAGTCGAATTTCTTGCCGTCCAGAGAAAGGGCGCCGATGTAGTTCATGATTTCCCGGCGGAAGTCGTCCTTGCGAGTTTCCGGAATGTCGATCCGTTCTTCGATCGACCTCATGAGTCGTTCATCAGACTCTTCCAGTTCTCCTGTGAACTTGTTGCGAACTTTCTCGTGCTGCGTGTACGCCTTCACGTTGTCAATGTAGTTGCAACAGAGTCTGGTCAACGCTTCTTCGTCGGCCGCGATCGCTCGCTGCACCTCGTTCTTGACGACGTCGGTGTACTCTTCCTTCACGGCGGCGATCAACTCGCGATAACCGTCCCGAGTGCTCTCGTCACCAACCAGCGAATGGTGCTTCAAGCCAGATTCCAACTCCTTCAGAACCATGAACGGATTCAGGCTTGTCGCCGTCGGATTAACAACAAGAGCGTTGGAAATCTTGTCCTGCACGTAGCGAGGCGAAATTCCCTCCATGCCTTCGCGTTTCACTTCCTTGCGAAGGCTGGCGACATTTTCCGTCGTGAACCCCGGCAACGACTTGCCGTTGTAAAGCTTCATTTTCTGCATCAGTGTCAGGCCGTGATGGTTCGGTTGTTCAAGCCGAGTCAGTAGAGCCCACATCGCCGCGACTTCCAGAGTGTGCGGGGCAATGTGTTTTCCACGGACGCGTTTTTCGTTGTAGTCCTTCTGGTAAATCTTGATCTCTTCGTTAAGCCGCGTGACGTACGGAATGTCGATCTTGATCGTCCGATCGCGCAGAGCCTCCATGAACTCGTTGGACTGCAGCTTGCGATACTCGGGCTCATTCGTGTGCCCGATGATCACCGTGTCGATGTCCGTCTGCGCGAACTTCTTCGGCTTGATTTTGTGCTCCTGTGACGCCCCCAGCAGGTCGTACAGGAACGCGACGTCGAGCTTCAGAACTTCTATGAATTCGATCATGCCGCGGTTGGCGACGTTGAATTCTCCGTCGAAGTTGAACGCTCGCGGATCCGAATCCGAACCGTACTCGGCGATTTTCCGGTAGTTGATATCGCCGGTTAGTTCGGTCGAGTCCTGATTCTTTTCGTCCTTTGGCTGGAACGTGCCGATGCCGATTCGATCCTGCTCGGACAGGATGACTCGTCTTACGACGATGTCTTCCAGAACGCGACTCCAGTCCCCGTTGCATTTTTCAAGCCGCTCTTTGAAGACGAAACGGCTGAGCGGGCAGATGTCGCCGACTATTTCGACGTCATAGTCGTCCGGTCCGCGGTCTTCGTTGAGCCAGCTGGCAATGTCGGCGCGATGAGCGAGCGGGATCAACTGCAGCGGGTCACCGTTCATCGGATCCCAAAGGACCGAGCCGTCTTCTTCCTTCCAGCCGAAGGCATAAATCGCGCCTTCGTCAGTGCGGCTGTAGCGTTGCACGCCCTCTTTGAGCAATCTTGCGATCGTGCTCTTGGAACTGCCGACCGGGCCGTGAAGAAGCAACACTCGCTTTTCTGCGCCGTATTTCAAAGCGGCACTTTTGAAGACATTCACAACGGCCATCAGCGGTTTCGACAGGCCGAAGATCGCGTCGTCACCGTTGTGCTCGGGGTCGTCAAAGAACTTGTAGCGAGTCAGTTCTTCCTTGCCGTCTTCGATTGTGTACGTCCCGTAGGACATCACCATGTCGTAAAGACGCTGATGTGCGGTTCGCGTGGCTTTGGGATTCTGTTTCGCGATGTCGAGATAGTCAGCGAATGACCCTTGCCAGTTTTCCTGCTGGTAGGTGTCGAGATTCTGTTTGCTGGCGATAGCCTCGATCAGGGTGTGACCGTTCTGCATGGCACCTCTCCTTCCTTTGCGGAAGTGCTGTCCTCTCCGTCGCCCTCGTGGCGGAGTGGATTTCAGTCGTGAGCCGGCTGTCGAACGATCGACGCAGCATCAGCGAAGTGGCGTCAGCAGAAGCAACGCAAGAAAGAATCGGAGTACGTGGTCCGATCATTCCGGCGTCACGTCGACCTGAGAGCCAGAGTCGGCTCAGCAAAAAATGGCCAGTAAAGGGGTCCTTCCCGCTCAACGCTCCGAAGGTCTCCATCATCGTGTGGCATCGCTGATCACTCAGTTGAAAGAGAGTGATCATTGAGCCGATAGCGGCCTCCAAAACTGCCATCCGTCAGCTTACCCGTGTGTGACGAATCGAGTAAATACCAATTCGCCGACATGGATGAGTACGTTGCGGCAAGCCGATTTGCTGATTGACATCGCACGAAATTGATCGAAGCGTCGAAACGGTCTGCCGGCGAGCGTGACAAATCATGCAGACGCTCAGCACCTTGCTTTGTCGGTTGTTCAGCACGTATGGGCAACAAGAAACCCCGCACGTGAGTATGAATACTCAAGCACGGGGTCTGTAACTATCGTCGCTGAATGCTGACCAGGTCAGCGTGTAACGGGCTTCATTTTCGCCACCTATTGAAACCGAGTCGCTCGGTAGACTCGCGCGGTGCGACTTCCGGATGACTGGCCACCCAGCGGTGAATGTCCCGGAGTGAGACTCGACGTTTGCGGAGCAGGTTGAGGTTCCTCAGTGTTGGCTGTCGGTTCCTGAGGCATCGCCGGCTCAACCGGTTGCGGATCCGAGTAGTTCTGCTGAGGCTGAGCAACCGGTGCCTGGGCGTTCTGGTTATTGAACTGCGGCTGTGCCTGAACCGGCGGTTGTTGAGCTGGTTGCGGTCGATACTGATACGGCTGAGCGACTTGTTGTTGCGGCTGTTGTTGCACCGGATTCGGTCGGTAAGTCGGCTGGTATTGCGGCGGACGGACTGCCACTTGCGGTTGAGGGTACGCTGGTCGTGCTTGTTGATACTGAGGCTGCGGCTGATACGCCTGCTGAGGTGAGTATTGCGGCTGAGGTGGGTGTTGATTCGGCGGATATTGAGCGGCCTGCTGGTTCTGACAGCCGCACGGAGCTTGCGGCCGTCGGAACTGCTGAGCAGGTTGACGCCACGGGTCCTGCGGAGCTGCCTGGTAGTGCATCGGGATCTGTGGAACGGAATTCATGCCTGTCGAGCAAGTCGAACATCCGCCGTTCAGTGGGTACTGATTAACGACGACGCCTTCCATCACATACTCGTTCGTCACACAACTTCCACAAGGATCGCACGATGACACGCTCGGGCCGCATGACGGAGCACACGGTGCGCAACATGAAGAAGCACACGGGCTGCAGCACGAACCAAGTGCCGACAGCTTGCATCGCAAACGATCTTTGACGTTCTGAATTCCGTACTTGGCGACGTAGTACGGTTGGGCAACGGTCCCCAGTAGAGCACTCATTCCGCAGCCGGTCGGGCAGCACGACGTTTCGCAACAGGGAGTCGGACAACACGGCGGCGGACAGCAACTCTGCACGATCGGTGCACAGCAGCCGGTCTGAATAATGTTCGAGTCTTTGATCACGCTCGACGTTTCGAAACCCATTCGCCGCACAGGGCCGGACGGAAACAAACCAGCGGATGGCACCGCAGTTTCCGGCTCAAAAGGCGGCAGCGCTGGCGGAGCAGAAACTGCTCGCGACCTCGCACGCGATGGCGAATTCGTCGACGCAGGAGCCGGCAGAATCAGCGGCCCTTCCGAATCAGGCACCGCTTCAAGCTTCGGCGGATCGTAGGGTTCCGCGTAAGTCGGAGTTTTCGACTTGCGGAACGGAACCATCGAGTCGAACGACGGCATGCTGGGACGAGGAAGATCGACTTGCGGAAATCGGTCGTCGATGTAGTCACGGGTGGTCTGACAGCCGGCCAGTCCGGCGGCCACAACCACGCCCGCGGCAATGCCGACGCGCATGCGGATAGAGAGGTTCATGTCGGAAATGCCTCGTGCAATCGATGTGAGTGTTTCGTGGTGTACTTCGCCGGGGCATCGTGCCGCTCAGGAAGAGATGCACCTCGAACATCGACAGCAGACACCAAACGGCGGCAGCACAACGCCGCCGATTTCACAACCAGAGACAAACACAGTCTGTTTGGCGCAGAGTTCCCGTCGGCACGCAATGTCGCCTCTGCACGCGATCTGAAGCCTGTGCCGGTCATGTCGAGCGAGACCGATAATCCGCCTCAGATCCTGCCGCGCAATCCGATTCTGCCACCCAGCCCAATTGCAAGGCATGCTCGCGATGACTTTGTCAGGAGAGGGAAAGCGTGTGGCAAAGTCGGCTGGCATCGTCATTCCCGCGAAGGCGGGAACCCAGAGAGCCGGCACGGTGCTTCGACTCTATCGCCACGGTCAGGCACAAATCTAATGGCCACGGATAGGCACCGATTTGTACGGATACTCAGGATGGGTGACGAAAAACAACATCCGTGTTTTATCCATGCAATCCGTGGTTCTTAAATTACGAACCGGGAGTCAGCAGTCGCTCGGCACCGATATCTCGCAGTTGTCTGGCGACTTCGATGCCAAGCGCCTCTGCATTCTCCGGCGAGTCTGTTGCCGAAGCTTCCAGACGATCGACTCCGTCGAGACTTAGTACGACACCTCGCAAGGTCAGACGTCCGTCGTCGCAGAAACTAGTCGTCGTTCCCACCGGAGCGTGACAGCCGGCTCGCAGATCACGCAGCAGGCTTCGTTCGGCGGAAACGGCAGCGACAACATTTGCCTCACTGATCTGCTCAAGCAGAGCGATAATGAATTCGTCATCTTCTCGACACTCAATTCCGAGTGCCCCTTGCCCGACGGCATGCAGCATCAAAGGTGAAACCAGCAGGCTGGAAATTCGATCCGCATGTCCGAGTCGGCGCAGACCCGCTTCCGCCAGAACGATGGCATCGAACTCGCCGTCGTCCAGTTTCTGAATGCGGGTTTCGACATTGCCTCGGTTTTCAGACATCTGCAAATCCGGGCGAACGTGCAGCAACTGAGCCTGTCGGCGAGGGCTGCCTGTTCCAATCTTCGCCCCGGCCGTCAGCACGTCAAACGGCATCGACTCCAGTCGTTCGGGACATCCGATGGCGACATGAGCAGGCAGGACCAACGCGTCGGCGACAGGGGCACGTTCCGGAATTCCGGCCAGCTTCAGTCCCGCGGTCGCGTCGGTTGGGAGGTCTTTCAAACTATGAACAGCGAGGTCGGCTTTGCCGCTCAGTACGGCATTCTGAACTTCTTTCGTGAAGACTCCCTGCCCTCCCATCGACGCCAAAGCCGTCGCGCGATCTCGATCGCCGATCGTTGACACGTCGACCAGCTCAACCGTGCAATCTTTGATCTGTTCGAGGATTCGATCGCGAACGTAATTTGCCTGCCACAAGGCGAGCGGGCTTGTTCGAGTCGCAATTCGAATAGTATTTCGATCGGAGTCCGCCAAGATGCACTCTCAAATTCAATGCCGTAGGCTGGGACCAGTCCCAGCGCTGCTTTAAAGCTGGGACCAGTCCCAGCCTACGCCACTGGCGGAAACCGTTCCACGACCAGTCTCACGGTATCAACTACGCCTTCAACGCGTCGAGAACTTTGTCAGCCATTTCAGTCGTGCTGAGTGACGCGCCGCCTCGTGCAATATCTTTTGTTCTGAATCCGGCATCGAGGACCGCATCGACCGCTTTCTCGATCAACGTGGCTTCTTCTTCCAGACCGAGCGAGTGTCGCAGCAACATGGCTGTCGCCAGAATTGTCGCGAGCGGATTCGCCAGACCCTTGCCCGCAATATCCGGAGCCGAGCCGTGAATCGGTTCGTAGACACCCGGCCCGGACTCACCGATCGACGCGGACGGCAGCATGCCCAACGAGCCGGTCAGCATGGAACCTTCGTCGGTGAGAATGTCGCCAAACATGTTTCCGGTGACGACAACGTCGAAGTCGCGAGGTCGCGAAATCAGGTGCATGGCCATCGCGTCGACGAGCACGACATCGTACTTGACGTCGGGGAATTCTTTGGCGACCACATCGCCAGCCGCCTGTCGCCACAGCCGCGAAACTTCCAGGACGTTGGCTTTGTCGACCGACGTCAGATGGTTGCCGCGGTTCTTTGCCGCCGCGGCAGCCAGTCGCACGATTCGTTCGACTTCGCCGGTCGAGTAAACCATTTCGCTACTGGCGATCTCTCCGCTTTCATGCGGGCCGCGACTCGATTTCCCAAAGTAGATCCCGCCGGTCAATTCGCGGAAGAACAGAATGTCGACGCCTTCGACGATCTCCTGACGAAGCGGCGAGGATTCCAGCAGAGACTTGTAAGTTTTGATCGGACGCAGATTCGCAAACAGCTTCAACTCTTTGCGCAGTTTGAGCAGGCCGGCTTCCGGTCGAGTCTTCGCGTTCGGATCATCCCACTTTGGGCCGCCGACCGCGCCGAGCAGAATCGCGCTGGAATCTTTGCACGCGTCAAGCGTCGCTTCAGGCAGCGGATCGCCGAAACTGTCGATCGCATTTCCACCCATCGGATGGCTCGAAAGCTCGAACGAATGTCCGGCGGTTGCGGCCACCAGATTCAGTACGCGCTCCGCCTGAGCCACAACTTCGGGACCAATTCCATCGCCCGGCAACAAAACAATCTTCGCGTCCACAGGTCGTGACCTTTCACTCGACGAACAAATATTTATCAGAAGGGCCGGCGTTGGAACTGACAAATCAGCCCTCAAACGTCGCCCCCTGCAAGCCTACCGAAATCAAGGTCGCCACTATAGAGACCCGATTCAATGTCTCAAGCGACGCCGACATCGCAAAACAGCTCTCGTCGTTCACCGCGGGCCTTGCCTCTGATTCGGCCCGGTGGCTGCGGCGGTTAAGGTTGAGAGCGACCGGCGAGGACTCCACAATCCGGATTGTCACGTTTTTCACGTTATTCGGTTTCCGAATCGGCTCGGTTTGACAAGGCGATATTTTGACCACGAATACAAACTCTGGCGACAGGATCGTTCAACAGGGAAATCCGCAAGGCTCACAGCCCGAGGCCGCGTGTTCTCCGAATCGAGCCTGCCCGGTTTGCGGCGGTGTGCTGATTGACATTCGGCACAAGCTGCAATGCCAGAGGTGTCACACAATTTGTGAGACCTGCTGCGAAGGCGGCCGCGGTTGATGTTTTGGCGGTCTGACTTCAGACTCAGACATTCGCCGAAAAACAACGTATTCAGATTGGCATCTCCGCAGCGTTCGAGGTGAGAACTGCCCACTGATTGCGGCCTGATGCGAACGAGATTCCTGCCAACTTACACGGCTCAAGCAGTTATTTGCTGACTGGTCGGCGCTGTCCACTCTCCTTCCCACCCCGAACTCTGCGACGTGATTTCTTCAGGCCTGCTTGATCACGTTGATTTTCTCAAGGTATTTCCCACCATGTTGCGTGCTTTGAATTTCGTTGTCGTTCTGTCGGCTCTTGTTGCGCCGCTCGGTACGCAGAATGTCTTTGCCCAGGATGCCGGCTCGAAGGACTCGGGCGGGAAAGCGGTCGGCGACAAGCCGATTCGGGCGTTGCTGGTCACGGGCGGGTGTTGCCATGACTACGCTCGGCAGAAGTTGATTCTTTCTCGCGGAATTTCAGCGCGAGCCAACGTTGTCTGGACGGTCGCTCATCAGGGCGGGTCGACGACGAACACGCCGATCCCGTTGTACGACGATCCGAACTGGTCGGACGGATTCGACATCGTTGTTCACAACGAATGCTTCTCCGACGTCAAGGAAAAGGACTTCGTCGAGAACATCGTCAAGCCGCATCGCGAAGGGCTGCCGGCGGTTTTGATTCACTGCTCGATGCATTGCTATCGGACGGGCGATAACCAGTGGTTCGATTTTGTCGGGATGCAGTCGCCGGGGCACGGGCCGCATTACTCGTACACAGTCGACAACGTCAAAGCTGACCACCCCATTATGAAAGACTTCGGGCCGACGTTCATCGCGCCGAAGGGCGAGCTGTACCACTCGATCAAGCTGTTTGATACGGCGACGGCGCTTGGTCAGGCGAAGCGTCAGAACGACGGAAATCCACAAACGTGCGTCTGGACCAACCAGTACGAAAAGGGACGAGTCTTCGCGACGACGATCGGTCATTACAACGAGACGATGGTCGAGCCGAAATATCTCGACATGGTCACTCGCGGAATCCTGTGGGCCTGCAACAAGGACATCGAAGCCAGTTTTACGCCGACGACTGAAGAGATCGACGAAGAGATCCGGGCATTGGTCAATGTCGCTGTGAATCAGACCGCGGCACAGACCATCGCTGGCAACTGTTGCGGCGAGGACAATCTTGCCTACAAAAAGCCGGTCACATCAAAGAGCTTCCAGGCAGGCAACGAACGACATCAGCTTACCGATGGTCTGCTCAACACTCGCTGGTGCGCGTCAGGTTCGCAGGTCGACGAATGGGTGACGGTCGATCTCGAACAGCCGCAACACGTCAAAGAGTTTCGCATTCACTGGGAGAAGGGTGGCGGAATCGCGTACCGCTACGTTGTCGAAACTTCAGCAGACAACAAGAACTGGAAACAGATCGTCGACGAGTCAAAGAACACGAAGCCGGGCAAAATCCGACTGCACAAGGTCGACGCTCCGGACACCCGGTATCTCCGCACCACTTTTCTGGGAGCTTCCAACGGACTCTGGGGATCGATCTGGGAACTGGAAGTTTCCGCAGGCGAACTTCCAGAACTTCCCAAAAGCGTAACCGACAGCGGCGGTGTCGCCGCCGGCATCTCCGACGTTCAAGCTCCGGATGGATTCACGGTCGCTCTCTTCGGCGCTCCGCCGGACGTCAACTATCCAGTCTGCCTGGCAGCGGCCGCGACCGGGGAAGTGTTTGTCGGCGTGGATGAGCAGGGTTCGCTCGGCAAGGAAGCGGGGCGAGGGAAAGTTCTGCGATGCATCGACACCGACGGCGACGGACAGGCCGACATAATCAACACGTTTGCCACGATGGATCATCCGCGCGGCCTGTTCTACGACAACGGTTCGCTGTGGGTTCTGCACCCGCCGTTTCTGACCGTTTACCACGACGACGATCTCGACGGCACAGCCGACCGGCACGACACGCTGATCACGGGCATCTCGACCGACGAAGTCAACAAACGCGGAGCCGACCACACGACCAACGGCATCCGCATGGGCATCGACGGTTGGATTTACATTGCCGTCGGAGACTTTGGTTTCACCGAAGCGAAGGGGACTGATGGAACCGTCCTCTCAAGACGTGGAGGCGGCATCGTTCGCGTTCGTCCCGACGGAACGGAAATGGAAATTCACAACTGGGGCCAGCGGAACATTCTCGACGTCTGCATCGACCCTTACATGAACGTCTTCACTCGCGACAACACGAACGATGGCGGCGGATGGGACATTCGACTGAGCCATCTGCTTCAATCAGGCGAGTACGGCTACCCGTCGCTTTATCTGAACTTCACTGAAGAGAGCATGCCGCCGCTGGCTGATTACGGCGGGGGATCCGGTTGCGGAGCGATGTTCTTTCACGATTTGCGGTGGCCGGAGCAGTTTTCCAACACGCTCTACACCTGCGACTGGGGCACGAGCAACGTCTATCGTCACAACCTGCCAGCTAATGGCGCGACGTTTGATCCTCACCAGGAAGTCTTTCTGAAGATTCCCAGGCCGACCGACATCGACGTCGACGGCAGCGGCCGGATGTACGTCTCCAGTTGGAAGAACGGTAAGTTCGCGTACGACGGCCCGAATGTCGGCTTCGTCGCTCAGATAACGCCGATCGATTTCACACCGAAGCCATTCCCGCAACTCGACCAGCTCGATGAAAAGCAGCTCGTCGCTTTGTTGAGTTCGCCCAGCGCCGTCGCTCGGCAACACAGTCAGTTAGAAATTCTGCGTCGGCATGGCGCCGAGATCAAAAACCGAAACGGCAAGCCGGTTCGAACGACGATTTCAGAAGGAGAATTGATTACCAGCAATCTCGGGCCGGCTGACGTTGCCGTCGTCGAGCTGACGGTTCTGGCAATGGATCCGGACGCTCCGTTGTACGGTCGGGTTGCCGCGATTTACACACTGAACCAACTTGCCGGAGAATCCGCTCGCGATTTACTCCTCAAAATTTCTGAAGACGCCGACGTTCGCGAGCACGCACTTCGAGCGCTCACTGATCGCAAAGCCGGACTCGACAAGCTTCCGTTGGAACCGTTCATCGCCGCGTTGAAAGATGAGAACCCTCGCGTGCGTGGTCAGGCACTGATCTGCCTCGGACGAATCGGCCGCTCCGAAGCTGGCGAAGCCATCCTGCCTCTGACCTCGCGAGCGTCTTACCAGCCGAAGCCGAAAGCAGAACCGCTCTACAAACAGGCCGATCCTGGCCGAGTGATCCCTCACCTGGCCGTGCGAGCGTTGCAGAATACGAACTCGGTTGAGACATGTCTGAAAGCTCTGGAAGGACCGAACTCGACCGGAGCCTTGTGGACTCTTAAATACATGCACAATGAAGAGGCCGTCTCGGGACTGATCAAGAGCCTGAGCAGCGTGCGGAATTCGGAGACTCGTCAGGAAATTCTGACGACGCTGATCCGACTTTACTTCCGCGAAGGCGACTACACCGGTGGATGGTGGGGCACTCGTCCTGATCGAGACGGGCCTTACTACGATCGCAAGACCTGGGAACAGAGTGACCGTATCGCCGCCGCCGTAAAAGCGTTTCTGAACAACGCCGACCGAAAAACACTCGAACTGGCTGGAGTGCAACTGGCTGCTCACAAGGTCGAAATCAAGGGACTCCCAACTGCCGCTTCCGTGGCGACTCGGAAAGCGGAACCGGAGATGGCCATTGAAATCGCCAAGGTCGATCCCAACGATCCGAATTTGATCGGCAACCTGGAGCCGGAGATCGCCAGCTACCGCGCACTCAACACCGAAGGTGATGCCAAACGTGGAGAGCCGCTTTTCAAACGCCAGGCGTGCATCGCGTGCCACACGACAGCCAACGGTCAGACGCCAAAGGGACCGCACCTGGTCGATATCGGCAAGCGTTACAAGAAGACCGAACTGGTCGAATCAATCCTGAAGCCCGCCGCGAAGATCGCTCAAGGCTTCGACACGTACCTCTTCGTGATGGACAGCGGAAAAGTCATCACAGGATTCGTCAGCGGCGAAAGTGCCGACGAGGTCCAGGTTCGACAGACGAATGGAGTTGCTCAGACCTTGAAGAAGAACGAAATCGATATCCGGCAACAGAAAAAGGAATCGATGATGCCAGTCGGCATCGCCAACAACCTGACTCCGGAGCAACTTGCGGATTTGATCGCTTACCTGCAGTCTCTTAAGTAGTCATCCGGGGAACTTCGCAAACATCAGGGGAACGCTAATCTGCACTAATTGACGCTGATTGATTCCGTGATTAGTGCAAATTAGCGACTATTAGCGTTCCCAATTTTGCTGCATTGCCAGAGGGCATCGTCAGAGAGCATTGTCAAACTTCGTTATGCAGAGGCTGTCATCCGGTTTCTGACGTCGCAGCCCAAGGCCTATCCCATCAGCGACTCATTCCAAAAATCGATTTACCTCGATAATGCCGCGACGAGCTTTCCGAAGCCCGAATGCGTGTACGACGCCGTCGATAAATACAACCGCACAAATGGTCGAGCGGTTGGCCGGGGAACGTCCGACCTCGGGCAGCAGCTTCAGCAAACCGTCGATCGCTGTCGGTTCCGAGCGGCGACGGTTCTTGGCGCTTCCGCGAAAGAGCAGATCGTTTTTACGCTGAACTGCACGGACAGCCTGAACATGATTCTGCACGGGCTACTGACGCCGGGCGACCATGTTGTGACTTCAGTGGCCGAACACAATTCGGTGTTGCGACCGCTGCGGCATCTGGAAGCGAATCGCGATGTGACGCTCACGTTGGTCGATGTCGACGACGCCGGGTTCTTCGACGCCGCGGACGTTGAGAAAGCGATCCGCCCGGAAACGCAGCTCATCATGCTGCAACACGCTTCGAACGTGACGGGGGCGATTCAGCCTGTCGACGACGTCGCGACGATCGCCGACAAACACTCGGTCTCGTTCGCGGTCGACGCTGCTCAGACAGCCGGCCATGTTCCGCTGAATGTTGAGCAACTCGGAGCTGACTTTGTGGCTTGTTCAGGACACAAGGGGCTGATGGGGCCTTTGGGGACGGGACTGCTTTATGTCGCTCCGGAACGCGAGAAGGAGCTGACTCCGACGCGGCAGGGTGGAACGGGATCGCGAAGCGAAAGTGACACTCAGCCGGAATCGATGCCTGATCGCTATGAATCCGGAAATCACAACGCGCCGGGAATCGTTGGGCTCGACGCAGCACTGGGTTATTTGCTCGAACACGGAATCGATCAGTTGCGGCAGCACGAGATTGCGATGACGGAGCAGCTATGCGAACAGTTACGAAGCATTCCGTCGCTCACGCTTTACTCAAGCGATGACCGAAAGCGTCACACGGGAGTTGTGAGTTTGACGTCGGAGCTGTATACGTCAGACGAGTTGGCTCTGCTGTTGAGTCAGCATTTTGGAATCG
>CALDJX010000550.1 GCA_937899075.1 uncultured Planctomyces sp.
CGTCAACGCCTGAATGCTCAGCTCCCGCAGCAGCAGTTACCGCTTGCGAGAGTCCCATCGCTCCGGCAGCCGAAGCTCCCAGCCCGACCTGCAGCATGTTACGACGGCTCATCCCGTCGCAGTACGATCGATCATTACTCATTGCATTCTCCAACGCTGACTCCGCCAGTTCGTCAGGACCCGTTCTATCAGAAGCGTTCGGTCAATGATTGAACATGAACTCAACCGTGTTCATCAGGCTCCACGCGACATCCTCAACAGCCTTCCGTCGATTATCGGCTTTTGCAAGGTACTTGCTGACCGACACCTGCTCGTCCGTGCTCGGAAACCGACTGTAAAACATCAGGTAAATCTCTTCGACAAGTTTCTCGTTGTCGCTGATTGATCTTTCCAGGATGGCCAGTTGGCCAGCTTCGCTACTCAACTTCTCCTGAATCTGTGGCGAATTCAAAATGTGCAGCACCTGCCCCACGCTGGGTTGCGTTGCTCGTTCACATTCGCAGGCAGTCGCGCGAACCGGCCGTCCGAATAGACTCAGGAAATAATGCGGAACCTGACTGTCCCACAACTCGATCGCTCGCGAGCCCGCCGGCACACCGTCGAATTTCTCCGACATGCCGGTCACCTGACAGATCATGTCGAAGCGAACTTCGGCATCGAGACGCTTGAACAACGCACGAGAATAATTCTGCTCATCACGCTCATTCATGGCCGACGGCGAACTCGCAAGCTGGTAGGTTCTCGACGTCGCGATGGTCCGAATGAGTTCGTGCAGATCGAATCCCGAGTCGACAAAGTGCTTCGCCAAAGCGTCGAGCAGTGCTGGATTCGTCGGCGGGTTTGTCAGACGAAAGTCGTCAACCGGCGTCACGATTCCTCGGCCCAGCAACTGAGCCCACACTCGATTAACGATGTTGCGGGCAAACCAGCGGTTGTCGTCGGCGGTCAGCCAATCAGCAAACAATCGCCGACGATCACCTTCCGGAGTTTCACCAGGCTCGCTCTGCAACAAAGCGTGAGCCTGCACGATGTCACCCGTCCGCGGATGTTTCGTCGTACTTTTTCTGTTGGGCGTTAAAAGCTGATCGCCGGGTGTTGATTTGAAATTCACCTGAGTGAAGAACGCTTCCATCCCGTAGTAGTCACGCTGCGACCATTGATCGAACGGGTGATGGTGACACTGCGCGCACTCAATGCGAACTCCCATAAAGACCTGCGAAACTGTCGACGCGGCCTCGCCCGGCTTCTTTGCAACCTTGAAGAGGTTCCCGGCGGGATGCTTTGAAAGCGGCCCCGTTGCCGTGATGACGTCGCGAGCAAACTCGTCAAACGGACGATTACTGACGAAGCTGTCGCGAATCCAGCGGTAGTAGGTGTAAGCCTGCTTGTGGCCCAGTGTCAGGCGGTCGACGCGTAGAACGTCCGACCATTTCAGAGCCTGAAAGTCGGCGTACTCTTTTCGAACCAGCAGGCTGTCGACGAGTGCGCTTCGTTTTTCCTGAGAAGTATCTCCCAGAAACTCGCGAGCTTCTGCCGCCGTCGGCAACGTGCCGATCAGATCGACAAAAGCTCGCCGCAGAAAGTCCGCATCCGAACAGAGTCCTCCCGGATGAATGTTCAACTTCCGCAACTTTGCGTCGACAAATTCGTCAATGAAGTTGTGGACGGGCTGCTGAGGAAACTCGGAACCATCCTTCGGCTGCGGTTGCGGAATGATCGCCCGAAACACATCTACCTGGCCGAGGTAGCTGGCCATGATGGCCGCCTCGCCCGGGCTGTCGCCGGTTGTCACCAGACCGTACTCGTCGACAGTGGCGAGCGGCTCCGAATTCGACTGAAACTTTGCCAGATGTGTGACGTCGATTTTCCGACCATCGCTGAACCGAGCGGTCACCTGCAACTGCCGACTCACCTCCATCGCCATGCGACTGTCGTGCGGAGTCACTTCGACCGATTCCAATGTCGCAGCGTCGGCGGCCCCCGCTGTTGCCCCGGCAAGAATCCAGTCGCGCAGAACTCGGTACTCGCCCGAGTTCCTTCTGATCCGAATTCCACCACCGTGCGGCATTCCTCCGGAAGCCTTCAACAACAGAAGACTGTTTCCCGGAACAGTGCGGTTGGTGCGTCGTCCTCGCCCTTCCTGAGTCAACGCGGCAAGGTCCGCTCCTGGGTCAAAGCCGAAGATCGACAGTTTGAACCCGTTCTGCCCTTCGGCCTTGCCGTGACATCCGGAAGCGTTGCAGCCAAACCGGCTGAGAATCGGCAACACATCATTCTCGAAATGAACTCGCCGTTTCTCGGTCGCTCCTTGAACCACAACCGGAACCGCCTTCGTCTGACCGTTCGCAAAAATCTCGATGACCGTTTGACCATCGGCGACTCCCCGCACAACGCCGTCGGGAGAGACCGAAGCCACGCCGGAATCTTTCGACCGATACTCAGCCGCCCGCGTCAAGTCGAACGAGAGTCCGGCATCGTCATGCGAAACCAGCAACTGCCAGCGGGAATCGACACCGCTCAGCACGACCTTTGCCGGATGCACATTCAACTGCGCAAACAGCTCGCCAGAAGCAAGACTGGTCACCCCGACCACCAGACAGATGGCGTTACGCAAACATTGATTCAGCACGGTTATTTTTCCACGTCCCGCAGTGCGGCGATCCACGCATCAACGATCGCTAATGCTAGATTGATCCCATTCGGCCAACAAGGGGCATACCACTGCCGTACTTCTGGCACCTTGAATCGCATTATTTCCGACAGGCCAGGTGTCCGGATCCGCTCTCTGGTCACTCAGCCGGGATGGACAGCGGGTAGATGACGACGGCTTCGGCGGCTTTGCCGGCTTCGGGGTATTGCTCGCGGGCGAGGCGGACGGCCTGCCCCTGGGCGTTGTCGTCGGGGCGGTAGCGGGCGTGGAGTTCTCCGTGTTTTTCGGCAAGTTCCACTTCGCCGAGTTCGTCGTAGATTTGCTGGAGCAGATAGTGGGCCGTGGCATTCTCACTGTCGACTTCCAGGGTGCGGTAAAGTTCGGTGACGGCTGTTGTCAGAAATTGAGTCTGCAAGGCCTTCCGCTCTTCGTAGCGGGCGACTTCTTCCGGTGAGGATTCGACGGCGTCAGGTTTCGCAGGAAGCCGAACCTGACGGGCACGGTCGTACAACAACGATGCCAGTTGATTTCGCACGACGTAGTCGAGGCTGAAGTCGAACTTTCGACGAATCGTTTCTTCCGTTCGCATTTCCAGCGCGGCTCGCAAACCTTCTTCAGCATCGGCGAGGCGGTTTTGCTCGCGATTCAACATTCCGCCCAGCCAGGCCACCGTCCACGGCGGCGCTGGCGGCTCCGAGTGTTCTGATGCTCGGCCAACCGCCAGTATCGCTTCGTCGATGCGGCCTTCAGACTGCAATACTCGCGCGAGGTTCAACGGGCCGTCGTACCGGTTCAACTCTTCGACACGCCGGAATGCTTCTGCCGCCTGACGAAGCTCGCCCTTCCCTTTGAGCAACAAACCGATGCCGTAATCGTTCCAGCGTTGCCATTCGGGAATTCCTCGATCGGCGGCCGGCACAGCTGCCGAGAAGTCGACACCCTCGACCGGAAACTCCAGCGTGTCTGACGCCAGAATTGTGATCGGTAACGGGTTTCCGTACGGCTTCTCCGAATCGAAGCCGCGCATCGGGAGATCACCTTTCTTGCGGCGCGCGGCGATGAACTCTTCGACGTACTCACGGTCGAACTTTCTATACAGCAGTTTCAATTCAACCTTCACCGGAGCCGTCAAATCGTCGGGCAGAACGAGTTCGTAGTGGACGGTCTGCCCAGCTCCCGGCGGGATTTGATGGTTGTACAGCGGCGTGAAAATGTCCTGAGCGTTGCGGCGGTTAATGCGGTTTCCATTCTTGTCGAGCACGAACGCGTTGACCCGGTGCGCAGCTTTATCCACATCGCCACGCGGATCGATCTGGCCGCTTTGCCCAATGACTCGATCGCCGCTGGAAACGGTCAGTTCCAGCCACAGTTCGTTCGAGTCTGACGTCCCTTGCGTCAGGTGATGCCCAAGCTTCAAAGTGCGAATGACTGTTTCCAGCAAATACGACGAGCCCGGTTTCAAAGCTGGGACAACCGGACGCAGGGGAGCCGTCAGTTCGCCATCGATCTGAGCATCGGCTCGCAGCCCGAAGATGTCGACTCGACAACTCCCTTCGAGAATCGCCTGCTGCCGCTGCATGGCGTCAGCGTGACCGTTCCACCAGGAGATCGCCGTGTTGCCGCCAGGAAACAAATGGTCGTGAACTTTCAGCTGCCCTGAATCATCCAGAATTCGAGCACCGAAGTCGTCGGATTCACGAGCCGGCATGTGGCAGCCGTTGCAGTTTTCCTGAGCGACGTCGGGGTAGTAAAAACTGCGAGCTCCATGCCCGGACACTCCACTGAGCAGGTACGAATCGTAGTGATTCTGCCCGCGAAGGAACTCTTTGTAGTGGTTCAGTTCGTAAGGCAGACTGACTTTGTGGCAGACCGAACAGAACTCGGCTTCTGAATGAAAATCTTTCAGAAACGTTTTCTTATGAAACGCCGGCTTCGCCTTCACGAGCTGCTCGTTCACCCACTGCAGAATCAAACTGTCGCTGGACGCAAACGGGTAGTGCAGCGGTTCTTCGATCGTGTAATCGCCGTTGCCCTTGTTCGAATTGATATTCGTGATCGCGTGGCAAACGGTGCAGGTGATGCCGGCGTGAGCCGTCGGATCCTGCACATCGTCGAACTTCGGATTGTCGAATGCGCCACTGAAAAACGGCACGGGATCGTGACACCCGGCACACCATCGCGACGCCTGAATGTTCCCGTCGCGAGCCATCAAAACTTCGCGAGTCTCACGCACCGATGACAGATAAGCCGGGTTATTGAACGAGCTGAAGCGATGGGCACTCTTCTGCCAATCAGTATGCACATCCTCGTGACAGCGGCGGCAGTATTCGTCGTTCGACAACGCGTCGGCTGAAATGAATTTTCCGGTCGCGGTCCTGGCCAGTGAAGGTTCGAAATACTTGTCGCCAGTCGCCGGGCCTTTGACGTTCCAACCACGCGGGTCCGTCGAGTGCAGTCCGACCATCGCCACCACCGTAGCGGCCACGACTCCGCCATACGCAAGACCGACCTTCCAGCGAATCTTCGGCCCGACCAGACGATGCAGCCAGTACAACCACGCTCCGACTACCGGCGTTCCAACATGCAGCCAGTAGACGATCGACCGAGCTGCCGGATTCTTCAGATCGAACACGCCCGAGATCCGAACGAGCATCAGCCCAGTAATCAAGACGGCGATGCAGACAGCAAACAAAGCGTAACCGACTCGGACCGCTCGACGATTTCGTCGATTCCATGTGTTCAGCATGTGGACCACGCCGAACACAACGAACGGAACGATGATCAGCAG
>CALDJX010000551.1 GCA_937899075.1 uncultured Planctomyces sp.
CGGGAATCGAGAAACGCATGAAGGCCAAAGGGCCGGCACTGGATCAGGCGATCGCTTCCCTGGTGACCGACCTCTACGAAACCGGCCTCCACAAGAAGGTCATGGTGGTGGCGATGGGCGAGTTCGGTCGCACGCCACGAGTGAATAAATCCGCCGGCCGTGATCACTGGGGCCGAGTCATGAGCGTTCTGATGTCCGGCGGTGGCCTGAAAGTCGGACAGGTTGTCGGTGCGTCAGACACAAGTGGCGGCGTGCCAGTTGAATCTCCATACCGCCCTGAAAACGTGCTCGCACTTCTTTATCGACACCTGGGCATCGACCCGTCGCTGACGTTTAACGATAACGCCGGCCGACCTCGCTACCTGCTCGAAACCCGCGACCTGATCAGCGAACTGGTCTGAGACGCGAAGGTTGTTCACTCGGCAGCTATTTCAGGTCGAAGCACTTCAGCGTCCTGCCGTCGCGAACGTAGAAAAGGCCGTTGCTGAGTGTCGGCAGGGCTCGCGTGGTAGTTCCGCCGAACAGGTTGGCTCGGGCGAGCTCACGGTACTTCTGCGTGTCCGCCGCGGCGAGAACGAGTTCTCCGTCGGTTTTCATGATGAGCAGTTTGTCACCCGCCAGAATCATCGTTGCGTAACCGAAGCCGCTTTTTTCCCAGGCGACCTGCCGCGTCAGTGGGTTAACGCAACGCAACTCGGCCGGTGCAGAATCCTGTCGGCCGTGAACGCCGAAAAGCATTTTTTGATAAGCGATCGAAGTTGTGTACTGGCTTGAAAGAATCTCGTCGCTTCTCCAGACCTCGATCGCGCCAGTCCGGCCGGCGCGGGCCAGCACCGCTCCGAAGTTGTAGCTGCCGGTGATAAAAACTGCGTTGCCGAGAATCACCGGGTTCGCCCCCGTGGCTGATGGTCCGAGTTCGCCGAAGGGAAACTCAAACAGAACGCGTCCGTTAGCCGGATCGACCGACACGACTTTCAACCGAGTCGCAAACACCACGTGTCGCTGCCCATCGATCGTTGTCGCGACGGGCGACGAATAACTCGCTCGCTCGTCCGTTGCCGTCCACAGTGTTTTGCCGGTCTTTCGGTCGAACGCGACGATGCCGGCATTCTTACTGCTGCCTCCTACGTTGAGCAGCAGCGCGTCGCCTTCGACAATCGGGCTGCTGGCAAATCCGAAATAGCCTTCGGCCGGTTCACCGCGAGATGTTCGCTTGCTACTGAAGTCAGCGTACGTGTCGCGCTGCCAGACTTTTTTTCCATCAGCCAACTGAACGCAGGAAAGGCCGCCGCGTGCACCGTATAGATAAACGAGACCGTCGTGGATAACGGGAGCGGCTCGCGGGCCAGAGTCGGGATTGAACGACGGAACATACTCGGCGGGAAATGCCACGCTCCAAATCTGCTTCCCCGATTTTGCATCGAGTCCTTCGGCGGTTTCCTCATCGTCGACTCGATGAAAAACGACGGCGATTCCTTTGGCGACTGAAACGCCAGCAAACCCCTGACCGACTTCTTTCTCCCAGACAAACTTCGGCCCGCCGCTCGGCCATGAGCTGGCGATCGACTCTTTCTGCGCGATGCCGTTTCTGTTCGGGCCAAGAATCTGCGGCCAGTCACCCGCTGAAGCAGAGCCATTGACAAAGACGTTGACCAGACAAACGGCGGCAAGGGTCAGCACGATTGATCGCATAGCGCATTCCAGTCTTCAGATAATTTAATTTCCGCGACCGACAAGTTTGTACGGTGCAGAGTTTTGCACAAAGTAGAGTTGTACGGAGTCTGGTGAAGCGTTCTGGAGTTGCCAACCGTGAGCGTGTCATGACTGAAATCGTGAGAGCCCGAGGAAGTCGATTGGCAGATTCGTGGCTCCATCAATTGCCAGTGCCGCGAGCGCTTCTCCCAGCACGGATGTGAATTTGAATCCGTGGCCCGAGAAGCCCGCTCCGAAGAAGACGTTGTCGTATTCAGGATGTCGGTCGACGATGAAGTGACCGTCGGGCGTGACTGTGTACATGCAGACGGAATGTCGGTCGGTCTGTGGATGAACGTCTGGCATGACTTCGTTGATAAACCTGCTGATCGGATCCGTGTCTGAAGTCCGCAACGAACGATCAACCTGAAGCGGATCGGTAATAACTTCGCCGCCAGAGTGTTCGGCAAGTTTGAGAGTCTGACCATCAATCGATGGGAAACCGTAGAACGTTCCGTATGGCATCTCGAAGAGGAATCCCTGCCCGCCGCATTCGACGTCGTAGACGGTGGATCGAACCTGGTGCCAGTGCATTGTTTTTCTGAGCACTCGCAACGTCGGCATTCCGGGAATGTCGTTGAGCAGATGATTCGCCCACGCACCCGGCGTGAGGATCAGCGATGCCGCTTCGAACTCGTCGGACTCCGTGCGGACGCGAACTGTCCGCCCGTCAGATTCCCAGTTGACGATTGCCGCTCCACTTTGATGCTCGGCCCCGGCTTTGCAGGCGAGATCGATGTGTGTCCGCACGCAATCTTCGACGTGTAGATATCCGCCGGCCGGCTCAGCCACGGCGTCGAAGCCGTCTGGCATTCGGAAGCCAGGAAATCGGCGACCGCCTTCGCGGGCAAGGTCCGCTGCTGGAATGTCGTGAAGCTCCAGGCCGTGCGTCTTTGCCGCGAGTCGAGTTCCGGCCACGGCTTCGCCATCGGGCGGTCCTGCCAGAAACAGTCCGCAAACTTTCATCAGCTCACGGCCGGACCACGCTTCAAGCTCTCGCCACTGATGATACGCGCGGCGGAGCAGCGGGACGTAATCCGGATGCTCGAAGTACGCCTGCCGAATGATTCGCGTGTCGCCGTGCGAACTGCCTCGGTCGTGCCCGGCGGGGAAGAGGTCGAGCCCCAAAACCTTCACTCCGCGGGTCGCGAGGTGGTAAAGGCAGCTGCTTCCGAAGCCCCCCGTACCGGCCACAATCGTCTCAAATCGTTTAGTCATAGTCATTTGGGGGGTCGAATGTTCTGCTCAATTTTACTGAAGAGACTCATTGCAATCTTCGCACCACTTGTTGATTTGGAGAGTCTGCATAATATGCATAATCGTCAAATCCGGCCGGCTGCCGATTTCGAAGGATCATCGCCGAGCCCTGATTAACCGAGGAGAGAGACCATGAAAGCCGTCCTGACATTTGCATCCGTTGTCTGCCTGCTTGCTGCATCGAGCCAACCCGTTCAGGCTCAGGCTTACTGGCAGGCCAATCCGAATTGTGCCCCGGTTCTGTCGTACTCTTCGGCCGCTGGCGGACCGACCGCGACATACTACGCAGGCTCGCAAATTCGCACACCATATACATCGTGTGCCCCAGCAGCAGCGTGTGCTGTTGCTCCGACTTGTGCTCCGCCGGTTCCAAAGTTTCGGAACCAGGTTGTCACCGAGACGATTTCCGTTCCCGAAACGTTCATGGAAAAGCGGACCGTTCAGGAACAGCAGGTTCGATACGAGCAGCGGCCGAAGACGGTGACGGTTTACGAGCAAGTCCCACAGGTCGTCAACGTCAACGAGACGGTGATGGTGAACGTCCCGGAAACCCGGATGCAGCAGAGAACGCAGACTGGCTATCAGGCTGTCCCTCGAAACGTCGTCACGCCGGTGACCGTGAATGTCCAGGGGTTTGAAAACCGAGTCGGAATTCGACAGGTCGCTCAGAACGTACCGGTCACTATTAATCGAGTCGTCACTTCTCAATGTAACTGCACTCAGTCGTCGCCTGGTCTGGCTTCGGTGCAGACAATGTCCGCGCCGACTCAACGAGTCGTTCAGCAGACCGTAAACCAGCAGCGAATTTTCAATCAGCAGTACACTTATCAGGTGCCGGTGACTCGGCAGCAGACTCAGTATCAGACCAGCCAGGTGATTGACTATCAACCGGTTACTCAGACGGTAAAGGTGCCGGTCACCGTGCAGGTTCCTCGACAACAGGTTCGAACGCGGCAGGTCACTCAGATGACGACCGTACCGCGACAGGTCACCACTTACGAAACCGTCGCCGTGCCGCACACTGTCTCGCGCGAGATCGAAGTCCCGGTCACTCGTTACGTGCAGAAGACAATTCAGAAAACGGTTCAGGTTCAAGTGACCGACGAATGCACGACCTGCAATCAGTAGTCGCCGAGCCGTTTCTTATAAAAACCGGTCCTGCCCATGCAGTGGTTGTGCTTGCGCAAGGGTGGAGAGCGGGAAGCCCGCACCCGATTGCCTGCACTCAATTGCCCGGCCTGTTGTGGGCATGACGTCGACTTCGGGAGTCAGTCGCCTCGCCAGAAACGTGGGGTAAAGAGCACGGCAATCGCGAAGATTTCGAGGCGGCCGATCACCATCAGCAGGCACATCACCGATTTCGAAGCGGCGGTGAACCAGCCGTAGTTCTCGATTGCTCCGACCCGGTTCAGGCCCGGCCCGATCGTGCACAGCGTGGCAACGCTGGCCGTCGAAGCCGTGACGTAGTCGCAGTCGCAGTCGCTGTGCCCGTTTTCGAGCAGCAGGATTGATACCGACCCCACAGCAAAGATCAGCACGGCGGCCATCACGAAGACCAGCGTGCTGAGTTTCTGATCGTCATCGATGGCGCTGTCTCCGACTTTAACGGGACGCATCACTTTCGGTCGAAAAGCACGCTCGATTTCAGCCACAAGAATCTTGAGCATGATCCAGATGCGAATGACCTTGATCCCGCCGCCGGTCGAACCGGCACACCCGCCAACGAACATCAGGCCGACCAGTACGCATTTGGCGACGTCCGGCCACAGATTGAAATCGGACGTGCAGAATCCGGTCGTTGTCTGAACGGAAACGGTCGTAAACACCCCCTGGCGAATCGCGTCGACGGCGCTCGGCGGAATCTGTTCGCCAGTCGTCATGGTGATCGGCTGGCCCAGCAGCGAATACGCGACAATGGCAGAGCCGCCGCCGACAAGGACGCAATAAAATCGCAGTTCCGTGTCTCGCCAGATCAGCGAGAGTCGACCTTTGAAGCCCTGGTAGAAGAGGCCGAAGTTCATCCCGGCGAGAAACATGAATACGATGAGGATCGTGTCAATCACCGGCGAGTTATAAGCCCCAACGCTCGCATTGCGCGTGCTGAAGCCGCCGGTCGCCATCGTGGCAAATGTGTGGCAGGCGGAGTCGAACCAGGTCATGCCCGCCAGGCACAACGCAATAATCTGAGCGACCGTCATGCCAAGATAGATGTACCAGAGCGCGCGGGCGGTGTCTCGAATCTGCGGCGACAACCCTTCCGGTGACGGCCCGGGTGCTTCCACGCGATAGAGCTTCTTGCCGCCAACTCCCAGCGACGGCAGGACGGCCACGAACAACACGACAATGCCAAGTCCGCCGAACCAGTGTGTCAGAGCTCGCCAGAGGAGAATGCTTTCTGGAAGTCCCTCGATATTGCTGAGGATCGTGGCGCCGGTCGTCGTCAGTCCGCTCATCGATTCGAAGTAGCAGTTGACCGATTCGGCGAACGGATGGTCGGCACCTGCTCGGGGCGATAATGCCGCCCACAATCGGAACGGAGCGGCAGCAAGTCCAGCTCCGATCAGCCAGCTCAAAGCAACCAGCAGCAGCGCTTCGCGACGGCCGATCACTCCCGTCGCGTGCCTGGTCACCGCCCACAGTGCCCCACCGACAACGGCTCCGATCGCGCCCGCGATGGCGAGAGATTCCGCAGCGTAAGTTTCAATATTGTGTCCCAGCAACAGTCGCAACGCGCTGAACGCTGCCGTCAGCAGAAGAACCGTGGCCAGCACCAGCAGCAGTAAAGCCAGTTGTCGAAAAACCTGCAGAATATTCACGAATGAAGACCCTTCTGTGCGTCCGCGACTAACGATTGCGGAGCGAGTGATAACGCGTTTGTTTGAGAGTATGAGTCTGTCGGTTCGCTCTGATCATGTCCGCATCCGCATCGGCCCGGCATTTGCCGGTGGCCGATGAGACGGTGGCCGATGATTCGTATCTCTGACTAAACGCTGTCGGCATCAAACAGAGCCTCAAGCGTGTGTTCCAGACCGCTCGAACCGATCGCGACCAGAGTGTCGCCGGTTTCAAGCGTGTCCGAAGCGACTGGTACAAACGACACACCGTCGCGTCTGATTGCTGCAATGATCCACTCGTGCGTGCGGCCTGATTCCGCAAGCGTCTGACCGATCAATTCCGATGCTGGCCCGATCCGGGCGCGGTACACATCGATCACGCCGGCCGCGAGCGAGGACAATTTCTGCAGCGGAGCGTGATCAAGAAACGTGTCGATCTCTTCAGCGGCCTCGTTTCGCGGGCTGATCGCATAGTCGATCCCAATCTGATTCAGCAGTGCCAGATAATCAGTTCGGCCGGAGACGGCCACGACCGTACGAGTCCCTTTGCTCTTCGCCCACACACAGGTGAGGATGTTCTGCTCGTCATCGTCCGCGCACGCTACGAAAACGTCGGCCTGTCCGACCTTTTCTTCGTCGAAGACGACTGGGTTGACCACGTCTTCCTGAATGACGGTGACCCAGTCGAGTTTGTTGCCAAGTTCCGCGGCGCGCTCCCGGTCCGGCTCGAACAGTCGAATCTTGAAGCGACGTTTCGGCAAACTTCGGCACAGCCACACGGCAATTGAAGTACCGCCCATGATGACGATCTGGCGTGCGGGATCCTCGTCAGGGTGAAACAGCCGTCGTGCCGTTTGCACAACGTCCTTGTTGCCGACGAGTACGACATCATCGTCCACCTGAATCACGGTCGTCGCTTCCGGGATGAACGCGGTGCCGTTCCGGCGGATCGCCACAAGCTGCGCGCGAGGCGGCATTTTGAGATCCTTCAGCGACATTCCAATGGCAGCAGCATTGTCGCTGACGTCGAATTCCTGCAACTCGACAGCGTCCTGCCCAAGGTCTTCGATCGCCACCGCCCCGGGGTTTCGAATCAGTCGCGCGATGGCCTGCGCTGTCGAATAGTCCGGGCAGATCATGCCGTCCACGCCGAGACATTGAGCGTAGTCGAGGCCGGATGATTCGAAGAAAACCCGATGCTCGACACGGGCGACAGTGCGACGAACTCCAAGGTGCTTTGCCAGAGCACAGGTCAGTAAATTGACTTCATCCTGATCTGTGCACGCGACGAGCAGATCAGCTTCGCCGCCGATGGCCGTCCGGAGAATCTCCGCATTCGTGCATGAGCCGGTAATCGTGCTGATGTCGATCGACTCGTCCAGCGAAACGATGCGTTCGGGATTGGAATCAATCACTGTGACGCTGTCGCCCTTGGCGGCCAGAAGTTCGGCAATATGGGTTCCAACTTCGCCGGCTCCACAGACAACGATTCGATGGCTCATATACAGCAGTTCCTGATCTCACGATGAAACGATGGCAGGCAGATTAACAGACGTCGTCACGGCGCGTTGGAGTCGGGCTTGATCTGGAACCGCGTGTGTCGACCGAGATTGCAATTGCCGTACCGTCGACCGATTGGTGAATCGTGTGCACAAACCGTGGTTACCAGATACCCAGACTGATCGATGTTCGCCCAGCGTGGGCCCGGCCTGCGGTCAAAATTTACGCTCCGGCAAACAAGGACTGAACGTGTATTGAGACCGTGGCCCTGGGCTGAGACACCAGGAAGAATTGTCGGGCACGGCGTCCGGTATCGTTTCCGCTCGGAGCGAGTCTGCTAGACTCCGCCGAAGTTTTCAGGACTTGCCAGCAGGAACATCCGCGAGCAGCGGACAACAGCCACAGAAGGAGTGACACGATGTCGGAATTTCGCGTTGAAAAAGATTCGATGGGCGACGTGCAGGTGCCGGCGCAGGCTTACTACGGGGCTCAGACTCAGCGAGCGGTCGACAACTTTCCGATCTCCGGCTGGACGCTGCCGGCTCACCTGATTCATAGCATGGGCTATGTGAAACTGGCCTGTGGAATCGCCAATCGCGACCTCGGCAAGCTGACAGGTTCCGGCAAGAATCCACTGAACGACGCTCAGGTTGAAACCCTGATGGCCGCGGCTCGCGAAGTCGCCGATGGCAAGTTCGACGACGAGTTTCCGATCGACGTTTTTCAGACAGGCTCGGGAACTTCCAGCAACATGAACGTCAACGAGGTCATCTCGAACCGGGCCATCGAGATGATGGACGGCGATCGCTTCGACAAGTCGAAGCTGATTCACCCGAACGATCATGTCAACATGGGGCAAAGCACGAACGACACATTTCCGACAGCGATTCACGTCGCCGTGGCAAGTGCCATCAAGCAGGATCTGATTCCGGCACTGAAGAAGTTTCAGGCATCGCTGGCTCGCAAAGCGGCGGACTGGGATCAGATCATCAAGATCGGCCGGACGCATCTCGCGGACGCAACGCCGCTGCGGTTGGGCCAGGAGTTCGGCGCGTTTGCCAGGCAGCTGGAGCTGTCGGTGGGCCGGGCTCAGAAAGCTCTGGAAGCCGTGCTCGAATTGCCGGTTGGCGGAACCGCCGTCGGATCGGGGATCAACACTCATCCTGAGTTCGGTGCGCGAGTTTCTGCTGCTCTGGCGGAAGAACTCGACATTCCGTTCATCGAAGCGGTCAACCACTTCGAAGGCAACGCTCAGCGCGACGGACTGGTCGATTGTCACGGAAGCCTGAAGGCGATCGCCTCGACACTGTTCAACGTGTCGAACAATATTCGCTGGCTCGGGTCGGGACCGCGTTGCGGTTTCTATGAAGTGAAGCTGCCGGATCGTCAGCCTGGAAGTTCGATCATGCCGGGCAAAGTGAATCCGGTCATGTGCGAAAGCATGATGCAGGCAACGGCTCGAGTGATGGGCAACGATCAGACGCTGACGATCTGCGGAGCGGCCGGCGGGCAGTTTCAGCTCAATATCATGATGCCGGTCATGGGGCAGACGACCCTGGAAAGCATCATGCTGCTGGCTCGGTCGGCAGACGCGTTCGTCGAATTCTGCTCGGACGACATGGAAGCCAACGAGGAAGCCTGCGAAGCCGCCGTCGAAAAAAGCCTGTCGATGGTCACCAGCCTGAACCCGCACATCGGGTACGAAAAGGCGTCTGCATTGGCGAAGGAAGCTTTCAAGTCAGGCAAGACGATTCGCGAGTTGTGCATCGAACAGGAAATCCTGCCGGAAGAAACGTTGACCGAAGCACTCGATCCAATGAGCATGACCGAGCCTCAGGCCTGAGTTGAGGTTTTGTTTCAAGTCGATCCGCAGAATAAGAAAAGCCCGCGTCCGGCAAGTGCCGAACGCGGGCTTTGTTAGTTGTAAGTTCGCCTGATCGAAAGTCGTGACTTCGATCAGGCTGGAACGTTACTCGTCGTCGCCCCAGCTTGGATCGTCCTTGCCGCAAACATCGACGAGTTCGATGGCGTGGCAGTCGCATTCGTCAGTGCTGTCGTTATAGCCGAAGCCCTGGACGTATCCGTGGCTGCTGTCGCCGCAATCGCCGCGGCCTTTTCGCAAACCGGTGACGTTGTAACTTTGCGAGACAGTACCGAAGGCGTGTGAGATATCGTTCAGTTCGTGTGTGACTGCGTCTCGGACGGCGGTCAGGCCGACAACCATTGCGAGGACACCGATTGTCATAACGAGAACCAGTTCAGCTGAGATGATGAAACCGGCTTCGTCGTTCAGAAGTGTGTTGAATGTGTGAGTCATCTTGAGTTTCCCTTGATTAAACGCGAGTGTGAGAGAGAAGTGCAAAAAGCAGTAAGTGAATCGTTGCGTCCGTCGCGAGCTTGCCTTCGAGAAGGCCGCTGGTAACCGTTCACGGCCCGTCGAGGAGTTTGGGGGCGGGCTGTTGGTGGAGGCT
>CALDJX010000552.1 GCA_937899075.1 uncultured Planctomyces sp.
TCGAACTCTCAACTCTCAACTCTCAACTCTCAACTCTCAACTCTCAACTCTCAACCAGCGCAAGTCCGAGGCCGCCGCGAATTCCCGCAATTCGCGACGGCCCGGCACCCCGAAAATACTCTTGCAGTCTTATTCCAGAGGAATTCCAAGCAACTGCTGTTCTTCTTCGTGGATGACGATTCGCGGAGTCACCATCAGCATGATGCTGGAAGTTTCGCGACCGACACCCGAGTTCTTAAACAGTCGGCTGATGTAAGGAATCTTGTTGAGGATCGGCACACCGGCCATGTTGCGGCCTTCCCGCAGTCGTTTGATTCCGCCGAGCAGCACGGTGCCGCCGTCTGGAACGCTGACTGAAGTCTGAACCGAGATCGTTGCGATGATGGGCTGCTGAACCGTGGCAGTTGTATTGCCGCCCTGCTGGCCTTGCTGGCCCTGCTGGCCGCCACCCTGGCCGCCGCCCTGTCCGCCACCTTGGCCACCGATCCCGCCCATACCTTGAGCTCCATTAGCCGGCAGTTGGCCCATGTTGCGAAGTGGCATTCCGAACCGACCTAAGGCACGGCCCATGCCCATCGGGCCTCGCGGGCCACCCCCGATCCCGCCAACGCCGCCGGCACCACCACCGCCAACCTGACCACCGAGGCCGCCACCACCTTGACCGCCCTGTTGACCGCCCTGCTGACCACCCTGCTGACCGCCAGCACCGGTCTGGCCGCCGAGGAAGGAGAAGGTTTGAAGGTCAATCAGGTTATTGAAGAATGGTGACAGAGCCAGTCGAACGAATCGTCGGTCGGCAGAGATGACCGCGGTCACTGTCAGTGTGATACCGTCCGGGATGAACCCGATCTGCGGCGTGAAGCCGACTGAGAAGGCACCAACTGTTGGCTGCAGACTCAGCACGAACGGTCGAACTGTCTGGTCGAAGATTGTTGCCGTGTCACCGTTGAAGAGTGTCACTTTCGGAGCGAACAACAGGTTGGATCGTTCATCCCCCTGAGCTGCCTGGATGAAGAAGAACGTTTCAATGTCACTCAGGATGGCAAGTCCAACCTGCAGCCCAGCGTTTGGCTGGAAGTTACCGAAGTCAGGAACTCCGATGTCGAACGAACCCTGCTGGAAGGCAATGTCGAGGTCAGAAGTAAACGCTCCCGGTGCTGCCAGGCCAATGATGGTTCCGTTGTTCGGATAGTTGTCCCGGTCGGTGAATTCTCGACTTGGAGAAGGAGTGAAGAACGACTGCACGGCACCGCCCTGCTGGCCTTGCTGACCGCCCTGCTGGCCTTGTTGACCCTGCTGACCCTGCTGACCGCCACCACCGATGACGGTGCCGAAGGCTGGAAGTGGAACACCTGGTCCACCACCCTGCTGACCTTGCTGACCACCGCCGCCACCCTGGCCACCCTGAGTTGCTCCACCGTCGAAGCCTGGGCCGCCAACTGAGTCCTGGATATCAAAGTCGAAGTCGACACCGATTCTTTCGAAGAAGTTGTCACTGACGTTGACCAGTCGAACTTCAATCGTCACCTGCAGGTCCTGCAGTCGTCGAAGCTGATCGAGCAGGTCAGAGATTTCACGGTGAACTTCCTGAGTCTGGCGAATGACCAGTGACAGAGTTGTTTCGTTCGACCGGATTGTTCCCAACCCGCCGACTTCCTGCCACGAGTCCGGCTCGACCACCGACGTGAGCAGGTCGACCAGCGTGTTGAATTCAAACTGTGACTGTCCTGAGCCGCTCAGTTCAGCGTTCATGCCCGATCCGCCGCCCATCATGAATGGCGACTGAGACTGCCCGGAGCCCACCTGGAACATTCCTGAATTCTGAACGCCGCCGACCGATGAAACCGACATTTGAGTATCAGCGTTGAACAAGTTGTTCGTGAAGATGCTTGACGGGTCGCGGTTCTTACTTCGCATCCGGACGACCAGGTCAGCAACCGGGTAGGCTGCAGCAACCATCTTGCCCTGCTGGCGAAGTTTGCTGGTAATCTTCAGAACTTCGTTTTCAATGCTGTAGCCAAGGTTGAGCGGCTCAAGCATCAGGTTAAGAGCACTTTGAACCATGACGTTGTCAACATCGATGGTGACCGGAGTGTTCGTAGTGACTCCTTCTTCTTCGATGGCCGGCAGGTCGATGGCGACGTTCGTGCCCGTCGCCGTGCGGACGTAACGAATGACTTCGATCAGCGGAGTGTCTTCGAAGTGGAGCGAGATTTTGTTGCTCAGGCTCTCTTCGATCTGCTTCTCTTCATCGGTACGGCTACGCATGTCATTGCCGTACTTATCGAGACGACGTTTGGAGATGTTGGCCCAGTCTTCACCGAAGACCATTGGGTTCTTGTCGCCGACTCGGACGATTGCACCCTGTTCGACATCATCCAACTGCTTCCAGAAGCTCTCTTCTTTCTCGTCGCGAAGTTTGTTGTTGCTGTCGTTCCTTCGGGCGAACATCGCCTTCAAGTCCATGTTGACCGCAACAGGATTCTCTGGGTCGAGTTCCTTCGCCTGCTTGGCGATGACTTGAGCTTCAGCGTACCGCCTCTGCTTGTAGAGGCGGTTGTAGTCATCGACGAGCGAAGCAAACTCCTGTCCGATGCGGACCTTTGCCTGCTGTTCGGCCTTGACCAGATTCTTGACTTCTTCATTTCGTTGTTGCAGTTCAATAATCGGAGCCCGCTGAGTCATGTAGCTGTCGACCGACGTTCGGCTGCGACGAAGCTGTCGGACCATTGGAGCAACCTGATCGTTTTCGAATCCTGAGTTCTCCAGTTCAGCCATCATGCGGTCGAGAATCTCGATGCTTTCAGCTGGACGTTTTTCTTTCAGAGTGTCCGCTCGCAGAACCGAATTCTGAACTTCGGTCCGCAGACGATCGAATTTCAACTGTTCCCGTTGAGCGGCGACGTCGATAGGACGAGTCGTGTTGAAGGATGGCGAACCTGGCACGCTGCTTGACTCGGCACCTGTCAGCTGAATCGTCTGCTGACGTCGTGGCGCGAGTTCACGCAGGTAGTCCTGAAGCTGTTGCGACTTGTAAGGGTCGAGCTTCTGGCCGGACTGCCATGATTCCAGGAATGCCTGGTAAGCACCGTCGCGTTTGCCCTGTCGGAGCTGGTTGAGGCCTTCATTATAAAGGGCTTCAGCCGAAACTCCTGAAGGATGGATCGTCGTGATGTTGTCGTACGGGGCGCTGTTTCCAGCAAACGAGCCGACTGTCGGACTGAAGTCAGCGGCGCTGGAGTTGAAGGTTGCGGCCGGTGCGATCTTTAAGGGCTGGCCGGTTAGGCGTTGTGCGTTTCCAAAGTCAGGCCTTTCCGGGCTGGTTGCTGGTTGAGCATTAGTGCTGGCGACCGCTTCCGGGTAGTACTCGGATGGCGGAGCAGCGACTGGCTCACCAGTGGTGCCTGCCAGTTCCGTCCGACCTGTCTGTTGGATGTTTGAGTTCGCTGCCATGTTGACCTGCTGCAGCGCCTTGGTTTCGGCGATATCAGCCATCAGGAGTTCGGGGCGATCGTCGAACGCTCCAAACGTCAGATCCATATTGCGGACCTGGTTGGCTTTCAACATGGCATCGGTGAAGTTTCCAACCGACAAGTCAGCTCGAGCCTGCTGCATCAGCAACTGAGCATTCTGCCGTTTGCTGTCTGCAGGTTCGGTGGCAGGGAATGACCGAGCGGTCGCGACTGTCGGCGGACTCATGTCGGCGACGAATGGCGAAGCTTCAGGCAATGCCGCGGGTCGGGCTTCTGCTGGGAACGGTGAGGGAAGTTGATTAGAGCTTTGCACAATCGGTAGTGACTGTGGCTGGCTGGCTGGTGACGACGACACTCGATCAATGGCCGCGTAGACATCGTCAGGGCGATCGGCGAACAGTTCGTAGATGACGTCCAGATCGTCGGCCTGTTGTGCCAGTGCCTGAGCTTCATCAAGGCGACCGGCTTTGATCATCTGCCGAGCCTGTCCGAGAAGTTCAGCAGCTTGCTGGCTACGAGCGTCGTTTGACTCTGGCTGAACCGATGAACCAACTGCCGGAGTTACCTTCGACTGCCCATTACTGGTTCCTGACAGAAGCTGAGTCGGCTCATCGAACGGACTGACCGTTGGCTGTTGAGTCGCTGGAGTCGTCGCCGGGAAAGGTGACGACTCGGGCAGGAACGGCGGAGCATCATTCGTGTTTCGAGATGGCTGAGCATTGCTGCTTGAGATCAGCTTGGCTGGCTCAGCAAACGGATTCGAAGGTCGACGTTGTGCTGGTGAGTTCGAAGGTGTGAACTGCTTCTGCAGACGTTCGATATCTGCCATGACGACGTCAGGCCGTTCATCGAACAACGAGTACGCAGCGTTCAACTTGTTCGCCTGTTCGACAAGTTCTTTCGCTCCAGCAAAGTCACTCTGTCGCATTCTTGTTCTGGCTGAACTCAACAGTTGCTGAGCTTGAGCTCGTTTTTCGTTCTGAGCGGCCAGTGCTGCTGTGTTCGGTCCGGCTGGTGCCTGGAACGGGTTAATTTCCGGAAGTGCTTCGGGACTTCGTCGAGCTGTCTGATTGCTGTCTGTCAGCGTCAGCGTGCCGGAAAGTCGATCGATGTCCCGTAGAACCATCTGTGGCTGATCGGCGAACAGGTCGAACTTCGTATTCAGGTTCTTCGCTTGAATCGCTGAGGCTCGTGCTTCATCAAAGCGACCGTCCCGCATCAGTTGACGGCTTTCGGCGAGCAGCTGTTTGGCGAGTTCTTCGTCGGTAATGTTCGTCGTGGCTGCTACTGGAGTTCGCTCGGGCCGGTCAGCGATTTCGATGACTCGGTTTGAACCGTCTGCCATTGCCGGTGCTTCTGCGAAGTTTGCAGGAGCGCCGAATGGATTCGACGAAGCGGCCGGCTGCTTGCTGTTTCCTGATTGAACCAGCGCTTCTGTCGGTCGCGGCGACTGCTGCTGGAGACGGCGGATGGTTGCAAGAACCTGTTCGGGAGTTTCGTCAAACAGATTCCAGACAGTATCAACCTGGCTGGCGAGCAGTGCTTTTTCGTAAGCTGAGTCCAGATTGTTGGCTTGCAGATCCTGTTTAGCGGCATTCAGCAGGCTGTCGGCGTACTGCTTCTTATCGCCCGCTGACTGAAGGGCTTGCTGCCGTTCCTGATTTGGCCGGATGACTGGGATTTGCGAGCCAGCTTCAGGCTGCGCGAATGGGTTCGCAGTTGGTTCGGCGAAAGGATTCGGTGCTGAGGATCGAGCTGACTGAGTTCCTGGGGCTGACTCCAGAAAAGTCGGTCCCGTCGAGTCGGCACTGCCTGAAGCGACAGCGTTTGCTGGATTGCTCGTCGCCGATCGAAGGCGGTTGAGGAACTCGTCCGGTGTTTCTTCGCCCGGCTGAAACTTAATGCCGTCAGCAAGCAGGCGAGCGACTGTTGCCTGGCGGACCGCTCCGTCGCGATCACCTTTCTGCCAGGCGGCACGTGCTCGAGCCATGTACTGATCGACTCGTTTGCGAAGCGGGCTGGCTTCACCGGTCGAGCCTGCGGCAGATGGCCGCGGGGTTTGATCGACGAATCCCGTCTGAGCGATCGTTGGCTGCGACGAGGTGTTCGTCGTGCCGGCTGCTCGTGTGACGAGTTCATTGGAAGGCTGAGTCGGAGCCGGAGTCGCAGGCTGTCGGCCAGCGACGTTCGCTGGATTGAGCTGCTGCGGCGGAGCCGTCCGTCCTCGTTGAAGCTGCGAGAGCAACTGAGTCGGGGTCAACTCAGTCGCGGCCCACTTGACAGGAAAGCGGCTGGCCTGCAGAGCAAGACGCTTCGCTGAGGCAGAGTTGCCTTGGCGAGCTTCGCTCTGTGCCTGTTGCATCAGGCGGCGTGCCGTTTCCTCATAGGCGTTCGAGGAACTGGAAGTCGTGCGCCCGGTTTGAGCGGTCAACGACCTGCCAGTGACATTGGGTAACTGCCACCAAACAGTGCCTGTGACGGCAGCGGCAATGAAGAGTCCGGTAAGCTTACGCAAGGTAAGATCCTCCTGGGACCGATCGGCGAGAATTGACTCGGATTAGGGGTGCCTGGCCGGAGCAGCTTTTTGAAAGCAGGTCGAGTACCTGTAACAACGAACTGAACTGGCAGGATAAGTACGATAAAACTTCGTGAAGTTGGACGCTCAAATCGGGATACATGAGTGGCCGGAAGTTTTGAAATCGCACAAGGAAAGGTGTGATGTGTGGGGTTTTTGAAAGGGTAGGAGACGCTGAGAACTGCCAGGGTGACGAGTAGATTAAGAAGTGAATTCATTACTCAAAGACGCACAGAACGGCGTCGATCCCAAGCGGCAGAGCCAAGGTCGAGGCGATTGATATCCGAATCTGGAAAAACGGGTCAACACCGGTCTTGAAAGAATTCATGTAACCAGTTGAAGAATTTCCAAACTCGTTCGTGACAAGGCAAAATGGCGATTGTCGTAGGCTGGAACGAGCGGAGCGCTGTTCCGGCAGTTCGCTTGTTCGCAGTGAGAAGTTGCGTCTTGGCGCACCACAGCGGCTCGAGTGGTGCGTCAGGACGGTGCCCTGCGAGCAGCGATGAAAAAATTCAGCCACAGAGGGCACAGAGATCACGGAGTTCTCAATCGGAACTTTTCTCCGTGATCTCTGTGCCCTCTGTGGCTGATTTTTCGCAGAGGTTAGCGAGAGAGTTTGGGCTGCCTGTCTGGCGGCTTACGGTTGCACGATTTCCAAACCGGCTTCTTTCCAGCCGCTAAAACCGCCGTCCATTGAGATGACGTTCGTGTAGCCCATTTTCTGAAGATTGTCGGCTGCCAGCGCGGATCGATAGCCGCCTCCGCAATAGAGCACGATCTTGTCGTTCTGGCCCGGGATCTTCTCTTCGACGTCGCGTTCGATGATGCCTTTGCCCAGGTGCTCAGCGCCGGGAAGGTGGCCGCGGTTCCACTCGCTTTCCTCGCGGACGTCGACGAGTCGGAAGGCTTCGTTGGCGGCCTGCCATGCGACGACGTCCGTAACCGTGCATTCAGTGACGCGTGAGCGAGCGTCGTTAACGATTGCCAGGAATCCGGGTGCGTGTTTTGCCATCAGTTCTACTCCTCAATGGGATGTGCCAGGCCAGCGAGTTCTGAAAGATGTTCGACGACAAGATCAGGCTGGTGATCGCCTGGGTTTTCGGGGAAATCTTCGTACGGGATGTACTGCCGAATCCACGCGGCTTTCATGCCGAAACGCTTTGCTCCCTGGATGTCGCCGAGCCAGTTGTCGCCGATGTAAAGCGTTGCTTCGGGACGAACATTCATCGACGTAACAGCGAGGTCAAACAGCTTTGGATGAGGCTTTACATGCCCAACGTCGGCGGAGACGACGACCGTCTCAAACCATCGATCGAGCCCGTGCTGAGCAAGGCTGTGGTTGATCGATCGACTGCATGGATAATTCGAAATCAGACCGAGGCGAAATCGCTTACTGAGTCGATCGAGCAGGTCGTGGACGGCGGGGTCAACTTCGATTGACGAGACCATCACGTTGAAGCGGACTTCCAGCAGTTCAGCAAGTTGATCGTCGCTGGCTTCGGTTTCAAACAACACTTGAATGAGGCTTTGTGTCGTGCCTGCGAGGTTGTTTTCTTTGAACTCGCCTTCGTACGGCGATCGACGTTCGCGATGCTGGATTTCCTGCAGCCGATCAAAATCGTGCGTCCCGAACATTGTCCCCAGCGCGGTGCTCAAAGCTCGGTCACAGGTGTTAACCTGATCCGGTCCGAATTCGATCAGAGTGTTTCCGTAGTCGAAGATCAACGCGTCAAGTTGCGGGGCAAGCTTCTGCATATTCGGCGAGATTTTTCAGTATGAGTAGGGCATGTCAAGCGAAGCGCCGGCGTGCCAATTCTGAGTCCATCCCAAAAATCGTATGCCGGCGCTTCGCTTGTCATACGCCACGTGGTCGTGAGTTCGGCAGGTCGCGTTTTCGGCTCTGATCCGCTCGAAGTTAGAACTGCTGTTCGGCGAGTTCGATGGCTCGTAACAGGCCTTTGGCTTTGTTGAGAGTTTCGTGATATTCAGACTCGGGAACGCTGTCAGCGACGATGCCCGCGCCGGCTTGGACGTAGACCGTTTGATCCTGCATGACGAGCGTTCTCAGAGCGATGCACGTATCCATGTTTCCGGTGAAATCGATGTAGCCGACGGCTCCTGCGTAGGGCCCGCGGCGGTGTCGTTCCTGCTCGTCGATGATTTGCATGGCTCGCACTTTTGGCGCACCGGAAACCGTGCCGGCAGGCAGTCCGGCTCGCAGGGCGTCGAGTGCCGAAAGGCCGTCGCGGAGCTGGCCGTAAACGTTCGACGTGATGTGCATGACGTGGCTGTACCGCTCGACAACCATCACATCGCTGAGCGTCACGGATCCGTACTTTGCGACTCGGCCAACATCGTTGCGTGCAAGGTCGACGAGCATGACGTGTTCGGCTCGCTCTTTTTCGTCGGCCAGAAGTTCGTCGGCGAGTGCCTGATCTTCGGCCAACGTTGCTCCGCGTTTTCGCGTGCCGGCGAGCGGTCGAATGGTGATCTCACCGTCTTCCGCTCGGACCATGATTTCGGGTGATGCGCCGACAAGGTGCGTCCCGGAAGTCTTCAACAGAAACATGAACGGGCTCGGGTTGACGACTCGCAGCGCGCGGTAAATGCTCAATGGGTTCGACGTTGTTTCGAGCTTCAATCGCTGGCTGATGACGACCTGGAAGATGTCGCCCGCCTTAATATATTCCTTGCAGTTTTCGACGGCCTGTTCGAACTCTTTCTGCTCGAAGTTTGATTCGTACTTCAGCGTTGGTTCGCCGCCGATCGAAACGTCGGCGGGCTGGATGTCCGATGCCGTTTCCTGGAGTTGCTGGCAAAGTTCGTCGACTCGAGCGGCTGCGCGATTGTATTCAGCCTGCAGATCTTCGCTGTTGGCGTCGGCGTGGCAGACGATCATTATTGTTTTGCGGATGTGGTCAAAAATGACCATCCGATCGAAAAACGCGAACGCCATGTCCGGCACTTTACGGTCGTCTTCCGGAGCGTTGGGTAGGTTTTCGGCATAGCGAATGACGTCGTAGCCGGCGTAGCCAACCGCTCCTCCGCAGAAACGCGGCAGCTCTGTCAGATGAACGGCTCGGTAGCGATCCAGGAGCTCTTCCAGTTCCTTCAGCGGATCGTCAGCGACGTACTCGCGAATTGCGTCGCCCTCCGTGACGATCACGTTATTGGCGAAAGCTTCGATCTTCATGAACGGGTTGTCGCCCAGGAAGCTGTACCGTCCGACTTTCTCACCACCGACAACGCTCTCGAACAGAAACGCGCTGTCACCTTTGAGTTTTGAGTACGCCTGGACCGGCGTCAGAGTGTCGCTGGTAAGCTGTCGGTAGACCGGCACCAGATCGACATCTTTGGCGAGCTTGCGAAAGGTTTCGAATTCGGGCAGATGTTTCATGAGGAATTGCAGCTAAGTAGTGAAGCGAAAAAGCGGTTGTGCGTGGACTCTGATCTTCAAACCGTGTCAGAAGTTACGTCGTTACAGTCGGTCTGACCGTTCCTTGACAGCCCCAGGGTCGGCAATAGAATTGCCCCGCTTTCCGATTGGGATCGCAGAGAAAACAGTTAAGTTAAGAAGTCGTCGTTCAGGTCACGGATTGAACTGGCTCAGCAGTTGATTTGCCAGTCACCCGATGACAAAACAAACCATGGATTCGGTTGCGACTGGCGGGTCCGGCTTTGAGTGCCGTTCGTCGGGAATTTTCAGCCGTCATTGTCAATCGTCAGCGGTTGAAACGCGTGAGACCTTTCGCATGAAGAAATGTCGTC
>CALDJX010000553.1 GCA_937899075.1 uncultured Planctomyces sp.
TTTGTATCCGTCGAAGCAGATGTCAGCGTACGCGAAGTCGCTGATCACCATGAAGTTGTACTTCTTCGCCAGGACGACCAGCTCGGCGTAGAACTCCTGCTCGACACACGTCGTCGACGGATTGTGCGGGTAGTTGACGATGACCAGCTTCGGAACCGGAAAAAGGTGCTCGCAGGTGTACGCGATGCGGTCGAGAAAGTGCTGAGGATCGCGGCAGTCCAGACTGATCACATTTCCCGCGGCCAGCACGACGGCGTAAACGTGAATCGGAAAGCTGGGCGCCGGGACGATGGCCGTATCGCCGGGGCCCATCAGAGCCAGGCAAAGGTGGCTGAAGCCTTCCTTCGAACCCAGGCAGGCGATGATCTCGCTGTTCGGGTCGAGATCGACGTCGTACTTTCGAGCGTAACGCGCCGCGACTTCCTTCCGCAGATTGCCGATTCCGTTCGAAACGGAGTAGCGATGGTTTCGCGGATCAGCGATCGCTTCGGCCAGCTTTTCGCTGATGAGCGGGTCGGGGGAATCGGTCGGGTTCCCCATCCCAAGATCGATGACGTCGATCCCGGCGACGCGTTTGTCGTACTTGAGCTTGTTGATTTTGCCGAACATGTACGGGGGCAGGCGTTTGACGCGGTCTGCGACCGGGATCGTAAACGGCTGATCTTCGAACGGAACTTCTGATTCGCTGCGCATTTTGGAGTAACCCTGTGTGGTGAGACGGATTCCCGGGCGGGAACGAGGCGGATTCTAGCATCCCGTGAAATCCTTGAAAGCTTGGAATTCATCGGACTTTGTGTGGACTGAGCTGAGCGTATTTCGCATTTCCGGCTCAACGCGTGGCCAGAATTGTGCGACACATGGAGGCTCGAAAGTGTTCACTCGGAAGTCTGTGGCTATACTCGGGCTGGATTTGGGTTAACACGGTATTTGGTGACCGTTCGGGTTTCAGCCGCTTGCCTTCGGACTTCTGCCTTCCTTTCCTGGAGAACTCACCCGTGACGCAGTCATTGATCGGAACTCACAAGCTGGAGCTGGACACTCCAATTCTCTGCATCGATCTCGACACGATGGATGCAAACATGAAGAGCATGGCCGACTTCATTCAGTCGCGCGGCAAAGAATGGCGGCCTCACCAGAAGTGCCACAAGACGCCGGCCATCGCCTGGAAACAGATGGAGTACGGAGCGACCGGCGTGACCTGCGCCAAAGTTTCCGAAGCCGAAGTCATGGCCGCGGCGGGGATTGAAGACATCCTTATCGCGAATATGATCGTCGGCAAACGGAAGGTCGAACGCGTCGCGGCGTTGTGTCAGCACGCTGATCCGATCGTCGCCGTTGACCACTTCGCTCAGGTTGAACCGCTGGCCGCCGCCTGCCACGCTCGCGGAGTCCTTTGTCGGGTCATGATCGAAGTCAACATCGGGCTGGACCGAGTCGGCTGCCGACCGGGTAAGGACACGCTGGAACTGGCTCAGGCCGTCGACCGCCTGGACGGTGTCGACATCGTCGGGATCATGGGCTACGAGGGCCACTTGCTGACGATTCCCGATCAGGTCGAGAAACGCGAGAAGATCGAACACGGCATGAACGTGCTCAAGCACTGCCGCGATCTGCTGCTCGACGCAAATCTGGATTGCTCCATCGTCAGCGCTGGCGGAACGGGCTCGTACCAGATCACGTCGGACTGCGAAGGCGTCACGGAACTGCAATGCGGCGGCGGAATTTTTGCCGATCCGTTCTACAGAAATCAGTGCGCCGTCGAGGGCCTCGAATACGCACTCACGATTCTGGCAACAGTCGTCAGTCGCCCGGTGCTCGAACGAGCCGTCCTGGACTGCGGCCGAAAAACGCACTACCCGGACCTGGAACCGCCCATCGTCAAAGGCCACCCCGGCGCGACAGTCACGCGAGTCAGCGCTGAACATTGCCAGCTCGATCTCGAAGGAGAGTCACGCAACCTGAAGATTGGCGACAAAGTCGAACTGATCGTCGGCTACGCAGACCACACAACCGTCCTCCACGACGCCTTCTACGGCTTCCGCAACGACATCCTGGAAACCGTCTGGCCGATCGCCGGCCGCGGAAAACTACAGTAGGCCGATGTCCTGACATCCGCGCCGCATGTCACCTCTCCCCCTTTTGGGGAGAGGTCGCGGTCTCAGCCGCGGGTGAGGGGGTTTTTGCACGTCCATGCGTCGTGTCTGCCCTCCAAGCTGGCATACCCCGGTTCCGCCGGATTCGACTACAAACCCGCCCGCTCACAACCGCTCAAATTGTTCAACAGGATCGAATTCGCATGGATGCGAACATTCTCCCGCTGCCCGCACCGGCTGCCGAAAAACGCGAACACTTCATTCCGGTTCGAAAGGCGGATCTGATTCGGCTGCTCGCCGACGAAGAGTCGCTGTCCGAACTGGAACGCTCGCAGTTTCTCGACCTGTGTCGGATGCTCGAAGCGACGTTCCACTTCGAGTATCACGATGAGCTGGAAAAATTAAAGGACGCGTACGCCGCGTTCGACCCCGACCGCGACACCGTTGTGAACGATCAGCTGCGCGCTTATTCAAACGACGGCGACGTGGCGACGCTCTTTCAGCACATGGTGACGCTTCTGGAGCGAGCGAACTTTCGACATCTCGACCAGGAAGAAATCGAGGACGCGCTGAACGACACGACCGATTGGGGAGTCCGGCTGGACGTTGACTTTGACGTGTTCGAGAGACTTGAGGTCTACTCTCGCGGCGAAGTCACCACGACGCGAACCTGCCGAAACTTCCGCACGCTGTTCAAGAAGCGAGAAGTCGAAGTTCCGATCTACCAGCGACTGGTCATCATCTTCCGACTGAAAGACCACCAGCGACTGGCTGCTAATTCGAACCTCGACGCCGTAACGCTGAAAATTTTCAAAAACATCCCGCGAGTCGATCTCGAAATGCTGTTTCCCGGCACGAAGGTCTGCATGACTCTGCTGGATCGAGCGAAGATTCTGCTGCCGACAATCTCCGGCGTCGTGGTCACCGTCGGAAAGATCGTCAACAACGCGGTCGGCATGCTGGCGTCGGGGATGTCCGGGGTTCTGGCATTCCTTGGCCTCGTGGGCGGCACCGTCGGCTACGGAGTGAAATCGTTCTTCGGCTACCTTCGGGCCAAGGACAAGTACCAGCTCAACCTGACGAAGAATCTGTACTATCAGAACCTCGACAACAACGCCGGAGTTTTGTTCCGCCTGCTCGACGAAGTGGAAGAGCAGGAATTCCGCGAAGCAATCCTGGCCTACGAAATCCTCCGCCGAGAAGCCCCTTCCGGCGGTTGGACGCAGGATGAACTCGACCGTCGAGTCGAATCCTTCCTCCTGGAGCAAGCCGGAGTCGACATCGACTTCGAAGTCGACGACGCCCTGGCCAAACTAAAGCGCCTCGGTCTAACCCTCGAAACCCCAACCGGCCGCTACCTCGCCATCCAACTCCCCGAAGCGCTGGTCAGACTCGACAAAGCCTGGGACTCGTTCTTCGAATTCCCCGCCGAAGATTCAGAATCAGCAGCGGCCTGAGGGCTGTGCGAAGAAACGATTCGCGCGGAAGTAGAACGGAAGGATCGTAGGCTGGAACAAGCTCCGCGCAGTTCCGGCAGTCTGGTTTGCTTTCCTGCCGGAACTGCGCGGAGCTTGTTCCAGCCTACTTCCTTCTCCACGTCAGTTCGGGGATGAACCGCTGGGTGGCATCGGTTGCTTGCAACCGGTGTCGCGCAGCGACAAGAGGTGACAGATCCCAAACTGCGAGTGGCCTCTTGCGGCTGCGCCGTCCTGATTGCAAGCAATCAGGGCCACCCCAAAAGGCAGGCAGCGTCGTCCGACCATTCAGGCGACGCTGGGTCTTGCCTCAGCCTTGTTCACGACGAGATTGGGGCTCGATCCAAGCTTACGCGTGTACGGGCCTGAAGCCTTACTTGCCGATGCAGTAGAGGTTTTTGGTCGAGCGGATGAAGAGTTGGCCGCCGCTGGGGGTGATGGAGGCTCGGAAGATTTCTTCGTCGTCTTTCAGCAGGTTGCAGCGGCTGACGATTTTTGGGGTGTCCGCCGGTTCGACGACGAGGGCTTCTCCGCCGTCTTCGATGAAGGCGACCAGGCCGTCGTAGGTGACCGGGCTGGCGGTGACTGTGCCGCCGATGCGTTCCTGCCAGAGTTGCTGGCCGGTCGTCGCGTTGTAACACGTCAGGATTCCGCCCTGCATGCTCATGGCCAGGAGGTAATTGCCGACAATGATCGGTGACGGCAGGTCGCGGCCTTTGCGAGGCTGGTTCCAGACGACGTTGCTGGCGGTGACGTCGCCCGAGCCGCCAGGCTTGACGGCGAAGATTGCGGGGCCTCGACCAGGGATGAAGTAGACCAGACCGTTGGCTGGCGTGACGGTCGGTGTGCCTCGGCCTCTGGTGCCGGAGACTCGCCAGAATTCTTCGCCGTTGGTTGGATCGTAAGCCCGGATGCCGGTGTGCCCTTGCACGACCAATTCGCGGCGACCGGCGGCTTCGATCAGGATGGGGCTGCTCCAGCCGCGTTGCTGCTCGCGAGGTGTCGTCCAAAGCGCGTCGCCGGTCAGCTTGTCGACAGCCAGCAGAAAGCCTTTGTCGTCAGAGTCGCAATTCTGGATGAGCATATTGTCGATGAGAATCGGGCTGGCGGCGGTGCCCCACGGTCCGGGGAATTCTCCCAGGTCACGATTCCAGAGCTGCTTGCCGTCCATCGTCAGGCAGAATATTCCGCCGCCCTGGCCGAAGAAGCACCAGACTCGCTCGCCGTCGGTGACGCAGGTGGACGACGCCCAGCCGTTCATGACGTGAGAGTCTTCTGGTTTGCCTTTCCAGAGGCTGGTTTGCCAGACGATGTCTCCGGTGTTTCGGTCGACGCAGAGTGCGACTCGTTCGGCACCTCGATCAAGAGCGGCCGTGAGGAACAGTCGTTCGCCCCAGATGACGGGCGATGATTGACCGGCTCCGGGAAGCGGAGTCGTCCACTTAATGTCAGCGGGGCTCCACTTTCGAGGGAAGCCGGTTTCGTTCGAGTGTCCGTCCTGGTTGGGGCCACGCCACCGAGGCCAGTTGGAATCGGCTGATGCCGTGTCGAAAGCGGTCAGGGAGAAGCAAGCCAGGCAGGCAAGGGCGATGAGTCTCGACACGGGAAATCTCCGAAGTGAGTGGGAAGGTGCTTTGAGGGAAGGAAAAGTTTTAGCTGATTAGGATCGCGAAGTCATAGCAAACTGACCTCGGCTGCACTTCGGAATGGACACGAAATTAAGTTCCCGATTTTCGACCACGTCATGCCCGCGCAGAGTCCTGGGCTCGCGAAGGCGGGGCCGGGCACCCAGTTTCTTGCCATCCGCTCTGAGGTTCGCTGGGTTCCCGCCTGCGCGGGAATGACTGAATCTAATGATCCTTGGTTCAAATCGGGATGTTATTTCGGGAGCATTCCTTAGTAGCCCGCGTCGTCCGGCGGTTCGTCCAATTCATCTTCGAAGATCTTTTCGGCGAGCTGATCGGCTGAGATCGGTTCGACGATCGCGTACTTGCCGTCGCTCCACCGCAGCAGATCGACTTGTCGGCAGCGTTCGCTGCAGAAGGGGAAGGTTTTGGACTCGGTGGCGGCAGTCGCTGATAAGTCGATCTTGCAGATCGGGCAGGATGGAAGTCGGACCACGAAATCTTTCTCCGGTTGTGGCTGAGGTTTTGTCAGAACGTGTACCGATAGGCCATGCAGACGCCACCGGCAAGCGTGTCGATAAATCTTCGCTCGTGCCGCGCGGACCTTCACTCGGTCGACGAGACGGATCGGTGGGTTATCGTATGCTTCGAGATTTGTGATGACAGTCCCACGGAATCCAGAAATCGGTGGCGCCATGATCCTTCGCGATATGTTACTGGCCTGCGTGATCACGTCCGCAGTTCTGTCCGTCAGTCACGCCGCTGAGGTTCAGGACGGCACGTTTGCGGCACCGTCAAACCTGAACGCCGGCGCGGCCAAGGTCGACATCACACCGGACGTGACTGCCGGTCTGCCGATTGTTGGTCATCGACGAACCGTTTTTGAGATTCGCGATCCGTTGCGGGCGGGCGTCCTGGTTCTGGACGACGGCGAAACCAAAGCGGCCATCGTGACGCTCGACACAATCGGTGCGTGGGACGAGATGGTGGTACTGGCTCGCGAGCGAATCGAAAATCTCACCGGCATCCCGGCTGCGAATATCATGGTGACGGCTTCGCATAACCACTCCGGGCCGGGTTTCGATGCGGAGTCCGACTGGGGGAAATCGCTGATCGATAAGCTCGGAATTGCCGCGAAGGAAGCCACCGGGACGCAGCGACCGGTGACAATCGGCTACGGAGAAGACCGCATCGGATTCGGCATCAACCGGCGCAAGGTCATTGATGGGCGAGCGGTCGTGCGTCTCAACCCGGACGGCCTGAACGATCAACGCGTAAAGGTGCTACGCTTCGATGACGGAAAATCGCTCACGCCGCTGGCTGTCGTGATGCACGCCGTTTGCCATCCGTGCTTTTTCACCTGGGGCGATAAAGGCTCGCTGCCGTATCCGAAGGGGTATCCGAAGCTCAGTGCCGACTTTCCTGGAGAGGCTCAGTCATTTGTCGAAATGTGTTACGGCGGAAAAACCAGCGCGATGTTTCTGCAGGGGTGTGCTGGCGACATCCGACCGAACCTGCCTGGCTACCCCTATCGATGTGCAGACGAAGCTGACATTCAATGGGCGGGTCGAGATCTCGGTAGTGCCGTCGTCCGGTCGCTGGCTCGTGAGGTCACCCGCGAACGTCTGGTCGAACGAGGTTCGTACTACGCGATCCGTGTTGCCAGTACGAAGGTCAGTCTGCCTGGTAAAACGGGACGGATCGAGGCCGAGCTTCAAGCGATGAAAATCGGACCGTACCTGCTGCTGACGATGCCGGGCGAACCGATGGTCGAGTACGGCTTTAAGCTTGAGAACGCGATCGAAGACCGGGCGATTCCGATTATCGTCGGGTATGCCAACGGAAATATCGGGTACATCGCGACGGAAACGGCTTACGAAGTCGGCGGCTACGAACCGAATACTTCGAAACTGTTGCCCGAGGCTGAGACAATCATTCTGGATGAACTCAGTCGGCTGGCCGATCGAGTCATTGGCGACGTCTTTGAATCGTTCTCGAAGCATCCCAAAGATGTGAAGCGTCGCGAAGAACTCGAAAAGAAAAAGGCCGCTGGTACGCGATGACTCATTCGGAAGTCGATACGTGTAAGGGCCGTGGCTGCTGATCGTGATTGAGCAACTGACCGAGACGCGACCTCAGAAAAACTTGAACAACGACGGCACGAGAATACAAACGATGGCAAAAGACACCGTATTTCAGATGACCGGCTCGCATGTTCGGTTCGGAGTGGGAGCGACTCGTGAAGTAGGTTCGGACTTTGCGGACCTTGGCGCAAAGCGAGTCATGCTGATTGTCGACCCGGCGGTTCGAAATCTCTATCCCGGTCAGACGGCGATCGAATCGTTGAAGTCGGCGGGCGTGGACTTCGAAATATTTGACGGAGTGCGTTGCGAACCGACAGACGCTTCGTTTCTGCAGGCCATCGAAGTTGCGACAAAGGGAAACTTCGACGCGTTTCTTGCGGTCGGAGGCGGCTCGACGATCGACACCGCTAAGGCGGCCAACCTTTACGCAAGCTGGCCCGCTGAATTTACGGAGTATGTGAACCCGACGTTGGGAAAGGGAACAACTCCGCCGGGACCGCTGAAGCCGTTGATCGCCGTCCCGACGACGGCCGGAACGGGCAGCGAGACAACAGCGGTCGCGGTGTTTGACTTCGAGAAGGAACGCGTCAAAACCGGCATCGCCAATCGGTACATGCGACCAATTCTCGGCGTGCTTGATCCGGAGAATACTCGGACGTGCCCGAAGGAAGTCGCGGCCAGCGCGGGGCTCGACGTTTTGTCGCACGCGCTGGAGTCGTTTACTGCGTTGCCATTTCTCAGTCGTGACAAGCCGGAACGACCGTCGATGCGGACTGCTTATCAAGGCTCGAATCCGATCAGCGATGTATGGGCACTGGAAGCGTTGCGGGTTGTCGCTGAGTTTCTGCCGCGAGTCTTTCAGGATTCGGAAGACGAGGAAGCTCGCGGCCGGATGCTGCTCGGATCGTCGTACGCCGGGACGGGCTTCGGCAACGCGGGAGTGCATCTGCCTCACGCAATGGCTTATCCCGTCGCCGGACAGGTCGAAGGATATCTTCCGCCAGGGTACGACGCGGATCATTCGATGGTGCCTCATGGAACGTCGGTCATCGTCCACACGCCGGCCGTGTGTCGGTTTACGGCTCCGTCCGCTCCGGAGCGGCATCTGCAAGCGGCGGCCGCGTTGGGAGCTGACATTCGCGATGCGTCGCTGGACGATGCCGGAGAAATTCTGGCCGAGCGAGTCACTCATTTCATGAAACTGATGGAGCAGCCCGGGGGGATCGAAGACTTCGGGTACAGCGAGAAGGACATTCCGAGACTCGTCGACGGCACGCTCGTCCAGGCTCGCTTACTTAAACTCTCTCCGCTGGAAACCGGAGCTGCGGAGCTGGCAGAGTTGTTTAAAAATTCGCTCCGGCTGTATTGAGACTCGTTGGGGAAATCTGATGGGCCAAGTCGAGAAATTAAGTTTGCGGAACACTAATAAGCACTGATAGACGCTCATGGTTGTGTCGGGAGTGAATCCGCAATTAGCGAAGATTAGAGCTTATTAGTGTTCCTGATTCTCGTCGCCAATTACGTGTATTCGAGGTGAAATATCGAAGTCGCCAGAATGCTGAAGTCATTCTGAAGTTGATCTAATTGGAGTAGGACATGCGTCGAACTTTGCAGATTTTAATCGTGGCCGCGGGGATGCTCGTCAGCTTGGGTGGTCGCGATGCGTTCGCGGAGCAGGATTTCGGCATTGGCGAAATCGAATTCACGGGCGGCAAGTATGAGAAAGAAAAATTCACCTACCTGATTTTGTCGCCGCTGAAGATCGAAGACGGAAAAGAGTACCCGTTGCTTTTCTTCATGCACGGGGCTGGCGAACGCGGCAACGATGTTGAGAAGTTGCTGCCTCATCTGCCACGTCAGATGTGCAAGGAAGAGTGGCTCGAAAAGTTTCCTTGCTTCATGGTGATTCCGCAGTGTCGGAATGATGAGCAATGGGTTGATCAGGCGTGGAGTGAGAAAGCGTCCGTGCCGATCGAGAAAAATCCGACCGATCAAATGGCGATGGCGATAGCCGTGCTGGACCAATCGTTAAAGACTCTGCCGATCGACAGGAATCGGGTTTACCTGACCGGTCTTTCGATGGGCGGCTTTGGTTCCTGGGACCTCGCGATGCGTCGTCCGAATCTCTTTGCAGCGGTTGCTCCCGTGTGCGGAGGCGGCGACGAGACTGAAGCGGCACGACTGAAGAACATCCCGATCTGGGCAGCCCACGGCGATGCGGACACTGTCGTCTGGCCGGTCCGGTCGCGGACGATGGTTGACGCGATCAAGAAAGCGGGCGGCAACGTGAAGTACACCGAGTATCCAGGCGTTGGTCACAACTCGTGGACGAAGTTCTATGCCGACCCCGAAGGTGTGATTCCGTGGTTGTTCCGGCAACGGAAGAAGCCCGAAGAGTAGGCCAGCCGACTGGCAGTCAGTGCAATCTTCGGATTAACGTCATGCCCGCGCAGGCGGGTACCTGTCGTTTAACATAAGTAGAGAATTCAAAATCGGCCCAACGGGCCAGCCCTTCGATAGCCCCGG
>CALDJX010000554.1 GCA_937899075.1 uncultured Planctomyces sp.
CGAGGCGCTTTGCCTTGCCAGCAGCTCCAGTCTCGCCAACACTGCCTCCATCGCTTCCGTGGGGCTTGTGTAGCGCAATTTTGACGTCTCCCTTCGGACCCACGCCGGTCAGGCGAATTCCGTCAGTCCAGTCCATCCGACCGTAAGCGTAAATGTCAGGATTTGCATCCACTCCATGGTCGTAAGCCAGATGCGAAGCGCCCGTGTAGTGACCGCCAAGCGTCTTCTGACCCGCCAGCTTTCGTCCATCCAAATCCACCCAGGCCAGGCCATGAGCCGATTCATTGACGGAGTTGGCGAGCAGCACGGAATCGCGCCCGCCGGGAGCGCGTTCAGCGGGAAGAAAGAGCGTTGCGGTGGGGTTTCCATGGTCGCCGAGCCAGCCGCCTGCTCGCTTGCCGGTATCGGTTGGCCAGGGTGTGTCGGGAACGTTCGGAGAAATGGTAAACTCGTAGGTCAGCCGCAGTTCGTCCCGCACCATCCCTCGCACACGGTAAGTTCCCGGCGGAACGACCTGGCGCTGGATTTCGTAAGCAGGTATCAGGTTGCGGTAAAGCGATTGCCCTTCATCCAGCCCATCCCAGAAGACGGTGTGTTCTCCCGCCTCGAACGCAACGGCGGAGATCAGATTGCGAACGCGTTTTCCCGATTCGTCCTCGATCACCAGGGTGACATGTCCCGGTTTGTCGAGCTGAAAGCGAACCGGAATCGGCGCCTCGGGCCTGGCGATCTCGCTTACCGCGTTCTCCCGCAAGCCTGCACGTTCTCGAGCCGCCTGCAGCGCATCGGCCAACCTGGTTTCCTCGGTTTCGGGTGCTGGAATCACACTCAGTCGAACGTGGTCGAGCGAACCTGATTTCCGTGTGATTGTGTGGGCATCGTCGCCATCAAATCCCAGATCCACGCGGAGGCGTTCGATCGGTATCTCCGGCCTGGAAGTGAAGTGTGCGTCGAGCGTGAAGGTCTGCCAGTCGCCGGAAGAAACCGGCTCGCGCAGTCGGAAGTGTTGGTCCGGCTGCCCGGAGTCCTCGGCAAATCGGAACGTAACCAACGCGGTGGCGAAGCCAAATCCGAGCGGTTTGCGAGTTTTCGCTTTCCAGTTGAGGCGAAGGATCCAGCGGGAATCCGGCTCGGCAATGAATTCACGAAACCCGTCCAGTTGCGTCCCGCCGAGCTGGGTGCCGATGCCGACGCTTCCCCGCTCGTGGAGTTCGTTCGCGGCTGCGATGGTGACATGCTGATCTCCGTGGGCAGAGGTTTCGCCTGCCGCTGCAAGGGCGAATCCAGGGTCGGTCACGCGGTATCTGCGCGTGATCCGCCAAGGGAGCGGACTCCTGGCATCTGCCTCGAAGCTGCCGTTGTGAAGATCCGAATTAATCAGCGTGAGAGAACGTTCTTCATCCGCAGCAGTTGCTGCCGGAAGAGCGATGAACAGGAAGAAGAGAAATCGATTCATGGGATGACGTTGGTGTTTTTTAAGAGGCGTCCAGCAATAACTCAGGCATTTGACAACCGCCAGGTCATAGTACTCGGCGAAGTTGTTTCTGGACGTCTCTTTATTCTGTTTCCGATGGGTGTTGGATTTCGATCGAAAACGGCGACGCGGGCAAACCCTCACCGTTGTACAAGTTCGAAGCTGGAACTGGATTCGGCGACCACGCATAACGTACGTGAAGTGGCGTCGTTTCCTCGCTCCTGACAATCACCGAATCTCCATCAATCCTTGCCTGAGCCGCCACGAATTTTCCATCACTTCCCGCCACTTCGAAGCCGCCCGGTTCCGTCGCGTCCAACGCCTGGAGGCCGGATCCCGTGTGGCGAAACGCAAGCCGCACTTCGCCGTTCTCCATCCGCTCGGCCGATTCAATCAGCGGGCCGCTGGAAACCACATCCTCACCATAAACTCGATTGCGCGCCAGGAGAGCCAGACGATGTGCCACCGGCGCTTTGTCGGCGGGATGCAAATCATTCGGATCGCCAACGTCAATCGTGATCGCCATTCCGCTGTTCGGCACCCTCGCCAATGCGTGGCGCTGTGATTCGCGAAGCCTCATCCAGTCGTCTTTTCCGGTCGCCAGATTCGGCAACTGAACGTAGAAAAACGGAAACTCGCCTTGCCCCCAGCGTTGCCGCCAATCTCCAATCATCAGGGGGAACGACGTGGCATATTCCTCTGCAAGCCTCGGGTAGCAATTTGCCTCTCCCTGATACCAGATCGTGCCGCGGATCGCGTAGGGAATCAGCGGCTCGATCATCCCACGAAACAACACCGTTGCACGTTGAGGATGTCGGTTTGGCTCCAGGGGACGTCGCGACAGAGCGTCTGGCTTAGGGCGCTCCGGCAGCGGCTTGTTCGCCTCCCGAGCCTTTTGGGTCGCAGCCTGCCATGCCGCCAAATCCTTCCGGTGAGCTTCATTTCGTGCCGCCCACTCGGCTTCCCAGGCCGCCAGTTTCGGCGCGTGCTTCGCCATCGCTGCGTCCATGCCATCACGAGCCCGCTGGAAAAAATAGAGCCGTCTAAAAGCTTCACTCCGCTTACCGCGTTCCGCCGGAAAAGCCGCCAACGCTTCCTCGCTCATCCAGGCTTCCACCGGCGAACCGCCGACGTAGGAACCAATCAGGCCGATCGGGCAGTCCTGCGACTTCAATAGCTGCCGGCCGAAAAAGAACCCGACCGCAGAAAAGTCGCGACCGTCTTTGAAGGCCTTTGGAGAACAGAGGAACCAGTCACCGTCCACATCGGCTCCCGGTTCGTACATCGGATTCTGCTTCACGCGAAACATGCGGAAATGGGGCAGATCGGCATTGGCGACCGCCTCCTTTCCACCTTTCGCTTTGGAGATTGGCCATCCCATGTTCGACTGCCCCGAACAAAGCCACACTTCGCCGACGAGCACATCCTTCAGCGTTACGACTTCGTTCGCCGATGAAACTTGCAGCTCTCGCGATGCCGTGCTGGCTGCCATGGGGGCGAGCCTGACAAGCCACTTGCCAGTTTTGTCCGCCGTTGTGGATTTCTTCTGATCAGCAAACGTGACGGTGACTTCGGCATTCGGCTTGGCCCAGCCCCATACAGGGACGGGCATGTCACGCTGAAGCACAAGGTGATCCGTGAAAATCTTCGCGAACCGCAGCTCGGCGGCATGAAGAGATGCACACGGGGCAATCACGAACAGCAGTAATGGAACGGTGTGTTTCATCATGTGGTCAGAAGAGTTTCAGTCGGTCATTGGAAGTGTTGGCATTCGGACAGCAGTCGTTTCACGGATCGATGTTGTCGGATAGTTGAGACTCATGGTTGAACTGTCGAGAAGTTGTTATGGCAGCTCGTTCGGCAAGCTGGCAGTCGCGGGTTTGAGGTACCAGTATGCTCCATGCTGCTCTAGCTCCGCTTGTCCGTTGTCGGGCCAGCCGACGAACTTCACCACGTCGATTCGGAACTCTTTGCCTTTGTCGCACGACTCGAACGGATTGGCCCGGAAGCGGAGAAAGTCGGCATCGTCGAAGCCGTGAATCTCAACGGGGTCGCCGTCGTGCTCTTTCAGGCGTATGAACGTCACGCCCTGCCGGGCATCTTCCAAAGCAAAGTCGAAGACCCTGGGGCCTTCCGTGTGGCTCGCCGACATATCCAGCGACATGCCGGGTTCCCAGTGCTCCGTCATCAGCCGGATCCGCCCGCGGTCGGTGATGCTCAGCTTCAGATTCTCGCCATCGCTTTTGTAGTTGTTGCTCGTCGGCTCTTTCTTTCCGGCGCGGACTTGATTCGATCGAATGACGATCGTCCCGTCCTGATTGCCCGCGACGAAACGCTGGTTGCGAATCTCCACATGCAACTCAGGGCCGAGGTCTAGGATGCCGGTCTGAATCAGCGCTGTGGAATACTTGTTGCGGAGGTATTCCGCGCCGTAAATCGCAAGCATGCCCGATCCGGTGAGTGTCAATCGGTCGGTCTTGTCCTCCAGTCGTAATTCGACCCGTCCGATCCTGACGTCATCATCAATGTGTATCGATTGTCCTGCGGCCCGCTCGTCGAAGATGACGACATCGTGCTGATCCGGAACTCCGAGATCCCAGTTGCCGGAATCATGCCAGTTGGCCGTCTTCGCGTTGCCAGTCCAGTGGACCGTGTCTCGTTTGCCCGACCGGTTTCGCGGCTTCAGGAATTCCGCCAGTTTCGGTGTGTCGAGAGTCCGCGTCAGACGGAAGACTCCGGCTGGCCCTCCGGGATGGCCGCTATAGAAGAAGATGTGTTGGACTCCGCGTTTTTCGTCGATAACGGCTCCGCCGGTGTGGAAGCCATCGGCAGTCGAGTAGAAAGAACCCGTGCGTTTGAAGAGTTGTCCTTCCAATCGCCACTTCGCCGTGTTCCAGTCTTCCGGCGCGATGCTGAAGAGGTTGATGCTCATGTCTTCGCGCTTTGATTGAACGACTTCGTATCGCTTCGTGACCGGATTGAAACAGATCGCGGACGTATCGACAGAGCGGCGCGTCTTCATATTGGTATTGGCGACATCGGAGATCATTGCGTCGCCGAACTGGAATCGCATTTGCGTGAGGATGTTGGCCGGAGCCTGATTGCGGACCATCGCCACGAAGTGATTGTCGTGAAAAATGACGTCGGGCTCCGCCGGTTTGCACCAGTCCGGCAACGCCAGCCGAGTCTTCTCCCAGCTCTCGCCTCGGTCGCGTGAGCGGTAGACAGCCAGTTCGCGCACGATGTCGTGCGGGTGGTGGTTTTTGAAGACGTGATGGTGTGCAAACAGGAGCAGACCGTGCTCAGGGTGATCAATGATTTGCGGGCCGACGTAGACGAACGGACCGTCGTGGCGGTCTTCACGAAAGGCGCGTTGGAGGTGTTTCCATGTGCGGCCCTTGTCTTCGCTGCGGAACGCACCGTGATCACTGACGAGGATGACGGCTCCGTCGCGTGTTGTTCCAATCGCGTTCAGATGCAGCTTGTAGCCGAGCGGGCTGTGGTTGTCGGGATCGAACTTGTAACGGTGAGACAGCGGCACTGACCCGCCGCGATTTCGGTCTTGTTCTGTCATGCAGTGCCGCACGTCGTACGGCTCGGACCACGTCTGGCCCCCGTCGGTTGAGCGGACAATCGTGGAATACGTGGTGTCGGCGTCGGCGTCGCCGGAAAGCTTGCGGTTATGACCGGGCATGGCTCGGTGAACGACGATCAGCGTGTCGTCCGCCATCGTGGCGACAGGCCAGCCAAAGTGGTCGTTATTACCCTTGGGATTGGTCGGGAGATTGACCGGGGCCAGTTCGATCAGGCCCTGACCCGCGTCGAGCGAAAGCCGCTTGAGATCAGCGTCGTCCGCCGCAAGGAGCTTGCGGGCAAACGGGCTCAGTGCCGGTTTGGAAGCGGGACCACTACGAAATGCCGGGATCGTCACATCGTCGTGTCCCAATAGTGTCGCCATCGCCTGTGCGTAGCGGCGTCCCAGCTCGCGTTGCGACTGCGTCGAGAAGTGCGTCTGATCTCCCGTGCTCTTCAACCCGGTTGAATCGACGGTCGCCGTGTGTCGAACACGACGCGACAGCTCTTTCAGCGACTCCGTAACAAGTTCCGCTCCGGGACGATCGTCGCGCTCAGCCAATTCAACGCACGGCAGTGCCGCAACGAACGGCAGCTCAGGCATTTCGAACGCACGACGAAAATCGAGAATCATTGCATCGAGTCGCTTCGCATAGCTTTTTGCAAGAGCCAGTTCCTTCGCATCCTTCTCGCCCTGCATCCAGAGCATTCCCATCAGCGAGCCATGCTTCGTCGCTTCACGAGCACGCCGAATGGTCGCCTCGTACAGATCGCCGCCCTTCTCCCATTGCGAAAGCGGCGAGCCGCCAACGGCACAGGGGACCAACCCAATCGTGACTTCCTGATCAACAACGTGCAGCATCCCGCGTCCAAAACTGACGCCCGGCCCAACGCGATCCCGCGAGCTTGTTTCGTGAAGCGGATCGACCGCAGGAATCCACTTGCCGGCCTTGTTGAAACTGAGAACTTGCGGGTGAGGCGGCCAACGAGTCAGTTCGCCCCGCCCAACCATGTTGGACTGCCCCATCAGCAGATAGATATGGCGGTGTTCCTCAGCTGCCCTGAGAGAGATTGGCAAGTCAAGCAACAGAACAACGATGGCACAGAATGTGATGCGGATCATGGTGTTATCACTTGATAAATCGAAACGAGTACAAGTTTTGTGTTGCCTGGTTTCTTCGGTCGGCAAGCGATTCCCTTTTCGCCAGTACCGAGGCAGCCCGCGGTTTGGACCACGTTCCGAAGTTCAGGATGACGATTCATGGCGACTCCTTCTTTGTCCGGGCTTCGACCGGCTCTCTTTCTTCCAGAAGATCCCGAAGTTCTGCTTCGGGATCGAAGTCTCGACCTTCATGGATGACTGCTCTGAAGCGGATGCGGAACGGCTGGCCTCGTGGGATGGTGACGGTGCTCTTGTCGCCCTGTTTCATTGCCGCGCGGCCGAACGGATTGGCGACGAACACACCGTAGTCGCGGTTGTGCCACCAGCTGGCGCGGAAGTTGTCTGCGTCGGGGATCAACGTGATGCCAACCGGGTGCGATCCGAGCTTGCCCGAGTAATCGCACCACGCGGCCACCTGTCCCCAGGTGGATGCGGCCGATCGCCGGCCAGTGGAACTCGTGATCACACCGCCATTCTTTTCGGTTAAGGGCGTGGCGACCCGCGCGCCGAATCCCATCTCTTCCTGATCGCCAAAGAAGAACTCGCCCGTGTCGGATTGGAAGGTCGCCTCCCAACTCAGCAGCCAACCCGCCGGACGCGCGCGTAATTCAAAGCGGCAGAGCATGCGACACAATTCGCTGCTGTCACGACTCAGCAGTCGTGACTGTGTCGCAAAGGTCAGCGAGTTGTTATTCGTGGTCGGCGGTTCGGTGAAGCGGAGGTGTTCGATTCGGCCCTTGTTTCGCCAGAAGTCGTGTCCGCTGACGTCGCCGAACGCCATCCAGATGCCGGGGTGCATTGTCGCGTGATCGGTCGCGTCGACACCCGCGACGGGTGGATGATTGCGGGTCACCTGGCGACCGCTGAGGGTCCGCACTTGAGCGAAGTAGGGCCGAAGGATTTTCGGATTGGAGAAAACGAACTCGGCAATCGACTGTCCGGACAGCGTGATGATCATCCGATCGCGTTTTTCCTGCACAGAGAATCGTGCGTCGGGATCGGCGACGGGCTTTGTCACGGCCGTTTTCCGCAACGCCAGAAACGCGGCCACGTCGGCGACCTGCTGCGGCGACAGAATGTTCGCCATCGACGGCATGGCCGACACGCGGCTGGTGCGCCGCTCTTCAACCTGAGACTTCGGAATGTCGACCCGCTCGCCGGAACTCAAGCCCAATGACACCGAAAGGCCGCTTTCCTCCAACAGCACACCGGAATACGTTTTGCCGTCATCGGTCAGCACTGTCTGCATCGTAAACCCTTCGGTAATGATGGCGCTGGGATCGATGATCGATTGAACGAGATGACGGGGATTGGCTCGCAGTCCGACGCCGCCGAGGTTGGGGCCAAATGCGTTTCGGGCGTCATCCAGACTGTGGCACTTAAAACATCCCGCTCCGCCGACGTGCCGGAACAGGAGTTCGCCGCGGGCTGCGTCCGCAGTCTCAAGCAGCGCCAGCGCCTGTTCCACGGTCGCCGACGTCTCCTGCTTCTGCAATGGCTGCGGCTGAACGGCGACGATGTAGTTCCCCTTGCCCCCGGACTTTCCATCATCGGTGTTGCCGCCCAGCGCAACCGGGCCGGCGGAGTAATCGCGCACAAAAAGCTGGAACCGCGCGCCCTCGTCGATGGCGACGATGTGCTCGGTGCGGCGGAACTCCTCGCTCAACCATTTGGGCGGAGTCTGCCGCATGTCGTTTCCAACATAGACGCGAACCGGCAGCAATGCATCGACTGAAAGCCAGTCGTCGCCCTGCGAACCGTCGTCATTGTTTGCCGTCTGAACGAGGTCCAGCCCCACCAGTTCGTCCGGCACCGTGCTGAAGCGATAGCTGCGATCGGTATAGGCAACTGCACCGGTCCGCAACCCGCCCGGTTGAATGCGGTATGCATGACGGCTCTTTGTCGACAGCCCGCCAACAACCGCGACTCCGTCATTCGATGGCACAGCGGACGCCACGGATGGAGCGTCGATCGGCCGTCCTCGAACCACCGGCTCGGCCGCTCCGGCACCTGCTTTCGCCAACCATAGTTCAGCGATTTCGCGAACTGCGGTACGTTTCGCCAGCACAGCCGCGACTTCCTGTCGGGAAAGAGAATGCGTTTCAAGTAGAGCCAGCAACGCCGCACGTTGCACCGGGCCACGTGGATCGTCGAGCAGCGAACGAAGATCCGCTTCGCTCAGCAACCGCCGCAGCGCCTGCCAGGCGGCGTAGTACACGGTGGCATCGGACTCGCG
>CALDJX010000555.1 GCA_937899075.1 uncultured Planctomyces sp.
GTAAACAGATCGCTCCTCGTGCCGGTTTCTGTGTTGCCAAATCGTTGAATGGTGACGTCCATCCGGTTTGTCAAAGTCGACCATGCTGCTTCATCTGCCAGTGCCGAAATGGACTCGGTCCGCGAAGTCAGTGACGAAGCTGAAACATTCGATTCGACGTCGCGAGTCGTCATGCTCGTGGAATCGTCGACGAGGATCACGACCTGAGGTTTCTCTTCGGGGCGAAATTCTTCGACCCATTCGGGCTGATTGAACATCACCGTCAGCAGAACAACGATCGTCAGTCTTAGAAATTCCAGAACGCCTTGTGACTTCGCGTACGCACTCCGCTGCCACGCCAACAGGCACAGCCCGGCCGTCACCAGCACGATCACGGCGGAAATCGCCAGCGACCACGGTGTCCAGAGAAACGTCAATGTGCGAGTAAATTCCAAACGTCGGCTTTCGGTAATTCAAATTCAGAATCAGTTATCTGACGCAAAGTCGCGAAGACGCAAAGGCTCGCAAAGAGACGTCGTGACCTGGTCGGGTGGGTTTCGTGTGTTTCAACAGGCTGTTCGATTCTGCATGTCATCTGTTGAGACTGTCTCAACAGATGACTTCCTGTTTTGTCTCGTGATCCTTTGCGTTTCTTAGCGGCTTTGCGCCTTTGCGTCAGACAAGTGGGAATGATTGCTGATCCGGCATTAAATCGTGTTGGTTGCTGACTGTGTGATTGCTGTCGTTCGATCGGTCGTTGAGTCAGCTTCTTTGTCGGACTGACGACGCGGGAAACCGGTATCTTCAACTTTCGGAATCTGTCGCGGCATGCAGAGTGCTGCTTCGACGATCAAAGCAATCAGCATCGCCACGAGAAACATTCTCCACACTTCCTGGATGAGTCCTTCGAAACTGCCAGCCTGATCATCGACTCGGTTGAAGCTGAGTCCCTGAAACAGGCCTGCCAGTCGGTCGTCGTCCAGAACTCGCGACTGGTCTTCGGCGCTGACCCGATTAACGGCGAACAGTTTTTCGCCGGCCGAGTAAATGCCGTTGTGATGGGCGTAGTCAGTTGAGAGGGCGTCTTCAGGGCCGACGATCTGTTTCCAGTCGAGTGGCTGCTCAACCGCCGCCGCTCCGGCGGCGAGATGCTGCGTTTGGCCCAGCACGGCCGCTCCGGCTGCAAGGGCTCGCTGGATGAAAACGTAAAGTACGACTCCGTTGGTCGTGAGTGTCGAATCACGCAGGTCGGGAGTCGTCGTGCAGAAATAGACTCCGCCACGTGTCGTCGGCAAATGGGCGAACAGAGTCTTACCGTTTCGCAGTCGGGCCAGCGGAGTGACTTCGCCGGTCAATTCGCAGAAGCGTCGTACCTGGAGTTCTCCAACCGGCAGTGCTGCACCGCTTTGTGAGTTCGCCAGGATGCCCTGGTCGCCTCGCCAGGTTTCGACGGGAATCGGAGTTTGCTCGTCCGTCCAGGAATTCCAACTGACCTTCATGAACTCAGCCGAGCCCGGTTGACGAGGCGGCAGAAAGACGACCTGGCCTCCTCGATCGATGTAGTCGGTCAGTGGCTTTCCCGTTTTGCCATCGGGCAACGGAGCGTGCCAGAGGACCAGCGAAACAGTTTCCCAGTCAACAGCCGCGAGTTGTTCTTCAGAAAGAGTTTCCGCTGAACACTCGACCGCCGGATCTGGCGAAATTGATGCCGCGAGTTCGAGCGGGATCGCCGTTTGCGGGTCATTACTGACGATCAGCGTGTGACGTTTTCTCGGTCGATCGAACACAAAATAGAAATCGTTGTCGGCGGAGTTCGAGTCAGCCGGGATCGATACTTTGCCCCAACCGCGGTCGTTTGAACGTTCAATCGGAATGCGATGATCGATCAGTTCAAGTGTCGGACCGTCGACGGCGACAGTCAGTTCGGAGCGGGCACCTTCGATCTCGAACTGAACGGGCAAAGTGATGCTGTCATTCTTTGACGCATCACGAGTGACTTTCAGCGAGACGAGCAGTTCCGCGCTGTCGACCGTTTCGAATCTTCGCACACTGGTTACGCGGATCGACGTATTGGAACTGGCCTCGGTCGGGTAGGCGAGTAAATGAAATCTCACAGACTGTGGCAATTCAAGGAACGAATCTCGAATCGTCTGCCAGCGACCGCTGTCTGCGTTCCAGTCGTTCTCTCGAATATCCGAGCAAATCCAGACTTCAGTTTGACCGGCGTTGTTGGCCTGAATGTAGTCGCGGGCGTGCTCAAGCATGGCGGGGAGATCGGACGACGTGCCCACGGCCTCGGTCGATGGAAGTTTTCGCAACGAGTCCGGTGATTTGATTTCGACGGCGCCTTCGGAAGTCGTTTGAACAAGCACCCAACGGTCGGAGCCAAGCATCTCCAGCGTCGACGCCAGTTGTTCGCGGCCGGCCTGCAGTTTCGAAACGCCAGTGCCGGCACCCTGTTCAAGCATACTCGGAGAACGGTCGAGCAGAATGATCGTTGTGTCAGCCTGCCCGCCGGCCGTCAGCCCCAGCCAGCCACTGGCCAGAGGCCGACTGACTGCAAAGATCAAGCCCGCGATCGCCAGCGTGCGGAAGATCAGAATCAGAATCTGCCGCAGCCGCGCATAGCCGCGAGACATGCGGTTGGCAGCCAGCAGAAACATCATCGCCCCCCAACGAACGGACTGATACCGTCGCTGGTTGATCAGGTGAATGATGACCGGCAGAGCGATGAGCGGCAGCGCTGCCAGTAATAATGGTTGAAGAAACGTCATCTATTTCGATCGTGTCTTGAACGCAAGGTCGCAGAGTTTGCAATCGCAGAGGATGAAGGAGAGCTCTCCTTTTTGCTCTGCGAGTCCTCTCCGCCCTCTGCGTTCCGTTCATCTTGATAGTAAGTTCAAACCGTGAATCGTCAGCTCGTTAGCGTGATCATCTTTTGCCGCTGGTTCGCCCGACCAGAAATCGCGAGAGGACGTGTTCGTAGTCTTCGTCGAGCTTGACCTGGTGAAAGTCGATCGCCGATTCCAGCACAACCTGTCGAAGATCTTCGAGGTAAATCTGCATGGCCTTGTGATAACGGTCGGCGATGTCGTTGGGCTCGGCGAAGATCGCGGTGCCGCCTTCCATGTCGAGGAATCTCGTCGGCCGTTTGAACTCGAATCCGATTTCCTGCGGATCGAGCAGGTGAAACACCGACACGTCGTGTTTGCGAAACCGCAAGTGCTGAAAGCACTCTTTCAGCAAGGCCGGCTCAACGAAAAGATCGGACAGGACGATGATCAACGCGCGTTGTCGAATGGTTTCGGCCAGTTCGTGCAGGACGGTTACCAGTTCGGTTTCGCCTTTGGGCTCGGCCTGTTCGAGTAAGTCGAACATCGTCCGAAGGTGTGACGGGCCTCGCTTGGGCGGCAGGCTCTGGACGACTCCTTCGGCAACGCAGGAAAGCCCGACGGCGTCACCCTGCTGGGTTGCCATGTAGCCAAGTGCGCCGACGAGTCGCTTCGCGTATTGAAGTTTCGTGACGTCCCCGGATCCGAAATCCATCGAACCGCTTGTGTCGACAACGAAGCAGCAACGCAGGTTGGTATCCGCTTCGAATTCTTTCACATAGAAGCGGTCGGACCGTCCGTACGCTCGCCAGTCCAATCGTCTGAGGTCATCGCCGGGGACGTACTTGCGGTACTCGGCAAACTCGACGCTTGAACCTCGATGCGGACTGGCATGACGCCCCGAGACGCTGCCCTGCATCGGCTGCCGCGCGAGAAACGGAATTCCCGCGAGGCGAGAAAGCACTCGGGTATCCAGGAAGCTGCGAGGTTGACGGTTTACAGACATGAAGGCTTTGGAAAGTGTTTCGGACTCAGAGTTGAAATTGGGATTTTCTGACGCAAAGGCGCAAAGCCGCTAAGGAACGCAAAGGTTTGAATGATGTTTATCAAACGGGTTTATTGGTTGAATCGGAGATTATGACGAGCGGATGGCAAGTGAATTCTTTGCGAAACTTTGCGTCATTGCGACTTTGCGTCAGGTATTTACTGACAGGTATTGCTGCCTAAAAATCGCCGCTGACGACGATGAGTTGTTGACCGTCCGGAGTCCAGCAGACGTCGCTGTTGTTGCGTGTTTCGTCCTGGCCTGGAAACAGGGTCGGCGGCTCGTCGGAGTTCGGGTTGAATTCGTAGAGCTGAAGTTTTCGACGGTCCTGGTTGTACATGCTGAAGACGATGCGGTCGCCGTCCGGGTGCCAGGCAAAGTCGGCATTGATATTTAGCTTTGTTGAGTGATGGACTTTCTGAGTCGGCTTCCCGCTGGAAGTGTCGAGCGTGACGACTTCCTGCGTGCCGTCTGCCTTTTCTCCTTTGAAGCAGATGAGTCGGCTGTCCGGTGACCAGGTCATGTTCCAGTAGACCTGCTTGTACTCGTGCGTCTGAAGGAGCGTTCGGATCTTCTCAGTACCGACGTCGTACGCCTTGATGACGAAACCTTCGGTGAAGGCGATCGTTTTTCCGTCGGGCGACCATTGTGCTCCCCAGCCGTTTTCACGGATCGCCACCTTTTTCAAGGCATCCATGTCGATGATGTTGATTCCGCTGCGTGATGAGGCGAATCGTTGACTGTCCGGAGCCCAGCTGGGCATCGAGCCGCTGCCGATTCTTCGGGGGTCGCTTTTGCCGAGTTCAAGCGTGAACAACGTCGGGCTCGTCCGAGGCTTGACGCTCCACGCGTCGAAAGCCAGCGTTTTTCCGTCCGGTGAAACGGCTGGCGAGCCACAGGCAAAATGAGTTTCGAAGCGAAACAACGATCGCCACTCCGTGCCGTCGGCGTTGACGATGAAGAATTCGTCCGGAGTTTTGACACGGAAGTTGAACTCGTTTGTCGTCAGCACTCCGTCGCCGTTCGCGTCGAGTCGATGAAAATAGAGCCAGCGCAACAGCGGGAAACGCATCGTGTCAAACTTGAATTCCGCAAAGGTGAGTTCGTGATCTCCGTCCAGGTCGGCGACCGGCATTTGCCAGCGGATGCACGGGTTGGCCTGCATGGTCATGCGGTACTCGTCGAGCGTCAGGAAACCGTCGCGATCGATGTCGAATCCTGGAAAGACGCAATCAGACATCGGCTTCTTCCAGACCGGTACGTCTTTCAACAGTTCCTCTTTGTCGACTCTCGCGTCGAGGTTGGTATCCAGTTTTCGGAAGTCGTCGACTGGCGAGATTTGTCCACGCGTCGGAAGTTGTCGCCACTCGTCGAACGAGATCATTCCGTCTTTGTCTTTGTCGCCCTGTTCGAGAAGTTCTGGAAACTGGTGTCCGGCATTGGTTCTCGATTCAAACTCGTCTGAGTCAATACGGTCGTCGCCCGATCCGTCGATCTGGCGAAATTGAGCGAGGTTGCAGACTCGGCCATCTGCGGTTCGCAGCAGCGTTCCGTCTTCGCGGCGAATGCCTGCTTGAATTTCGAGAAACTGTCTGGCTTCGCGGCGACTCACGTTCCCGTCGCCGTTTGAATCGGCTTCTTTGACGTTCGGTCGAGTCGTGCTGGAACCAAACGTTGCAATGAAAAGTTGCACGAAGGTCCAAGCCTGGACGTCGCGTTCGGGATGCTGATCCCAGTCGTCGAACGACTTGTCCATCGCGGCCATGGCGTGATCAACGTAAGCATCGAGCGGGTCGGGCAGGGGGCCTCGGTCTTCAATCGGCGCGACCAGCGGAGTCGTCACGAACTCGCTGAGCGACAGCTTCTGGTTCTGGTCGACGTCGAACAGTTTGAAGTCCCGCTTCAGGATGTCAGCTTTCGCCGGGATATGCCGGACGTACTCATCGAGCTGCAGCTGCTGGTCTTTGTCGAGGTCGAGCGTGTTAAATCGGATTTTGTAGCGATCCGGCTGCTGGCCAGGTTGATCGTCGAAACCGGTGCTGAAAACCGCAAAAACGGCCAGGGCGGCCGTCGCGATTCGAGCTTTGCTCAAGATGCGGGTTTCGAGTTGGGTCATTAAGTGGCTCTGTAAAGTTTGCCTCAGCCAGTGTCAGCAATTTCGCGAAACAGTTGTGAGTTTTGTGGGGGAAAGTTTTCAGCCACAGAGAGCACAGAGGTCACAGAGAACCTCGTTCAAGAACAACTCCGTGGCCTCTGTGATCTCTGTGGCTAAGATCTCTGTGCTAAAAATTGATAATTAGTCTGCGATGTTATTCAGGCGGGATTTCTCGTTCGCTGTCAGGGTCAGGCTTCAGGAGTCGTCTCTTCGATCAGACGACGGACGATCTGTCCGGCATCGATTCCTTCTGCCTGAGCAGCGAACGTTGTGATAATTCGATGCGTGAGCACCGGCGACGCGACCTGCTGGACGTCTTCCAGGCGGACCATGTAGCTGCCCAGCAAGGCCGCTCGTGACTTTGCGCCGAGGATGAGGTACTGCACGGCTCGAGGGCCGGCTCCCCAGGAAACCAGAGGCTTCATCCACGCTGGAGCCGTTTCACCATTCGGCCGGGTCTTTCGTACCAACTGAGCGGCGTACTTATAAATGTGGTCCGGTACGGGAACTCGTCGCACGAGATGCTGGTACTCGATGATGTCTTCCGCGTGAAGAATGTGGTCGAGCGACGGCAGCTCGTCACCGGTCGTCGTGCGCGCGATCTGAATTTCTTCGGCTTCAGATGGATAATCCAGCTCGATCAGAAACATGAACCGGTCAAGCTGAGCCTCGGGAAGCGGGTACGTGCCTTCCTGCTCGACCGGGTTCTGAGTCGCCAGGACAAGAAACGGTGGCGGCAGCGGGAAGGCTTTTCCGAGGACCGTGACGACTCGCTCCTGCATTGCTTCGAGCATCGCCGCCTGAGTCTTTGGTGGAGCGCGGTTGATTTCGTCGGCCAGGACCATGTTGGCAAAGATCGGACCATGCACGAATTCGAATTCGCGTTTGCCGCCCGAGGTGTCCTGCAGAATGTCGGTGCCGGTAATGTCCATCGGCATCAGGTCTGGCGTGAACTGAATCCGGCTGAAATCCAGCGACATGGTTTCGGCCAGCTTGCTCACCAGCAGCGTCTTGGCAAGACCGGGGACGCCCATCAGCAGCGCGTGGCCGCGAGCAAACAGGCAGATGGCGAGACGTTCGATAGTGGCCCGCTGCCCGACGATGACTCGCCCAAGTTCATCAACCAGTTGGTTGTACGAGCCTTGCAACTGGTCGATCGCCTGGACATCGTTGTCGCTCAACTTGTCCGAGGGCGGGATTTCAGACTGTGACATGCAGCAAACCTTTGAATATTCGCCGGAAAATTGTTCGACCATTTATGGATGGATCTGCGACTCCCGGCAACCGTCCACCTGCATCTGGTATCGCAACTGCACGATTCTTCGTCGGATCGTTCAGCACGGCATCGCGCAACCCGACCACCGGTCAGAGACGATCAGACCCTCACAGCAAGGTCGAGCGGCAACGCAGAATCACGCAACCGGAGCACAACCAAAAGCAACAACTTCCGCTGGCACGACAGCTCATTGATCGGTGACCCGGCAGTTTTTGTCTGAGCTGGCCTGTTCGAGTCGGTTGCCGCTGTACTAAAACAGTCAATTCAGGATGCTACGACAATTCTCTGTTTGCTCGCCGTTTCAAAGAACCGTCAAAAGTGGGTGCCCGATGCGTTTCTCAACTTTCATGAATCCAGGTTGTTGCCTGCTGGCATCGATTCTTCTGCTCGGCGTTTCTGGTTGCAGCAGCGCGACGAACTCCGAGGCTCCGCCTGTTTCTGCTGACCCCGCAGTGACGTCCTCTGTGGCACCATCCGAGCTGTCGCTTTCCGACGATGATTCATCAGAAGACGCCGCCGAAATTGTGCCGGAAGTACCAAAGCAGGAAACCGCAACGTTCGGAGCCGGTTGTTTCTGGTGTGTCGAGGCCGTTTTCGAGCAGCTTAAGAGTGTCGAAAACGTTCGCTCAGGATATACCGGCGGGACAGCCGACGAAGCGACGTACAAGCTCGTTTCCAACGGCAACACGGGTCATGCCGAGGTGATTCAGTTCGAATTCGATCCGTCGGTCATCACGTACGAAGAATTGCTCGAAGTCTTCTGGACGTCTCACGACCCCACGACATTGAATCAGCAGGGAGCCGACGTGGGCACTCAATACCGTTCCGCAGTCTTCTACCACAACGATAAGCAACGCGAATTTGCCGAGGCCTACAAGCGGCGTCTCAACGATGAAAACGCTTTCGGCGCCCCGATCGTCACCGAGATCGCGCCTTTCGTGAATTTTTACTCGGCCGAGGGTTACCACCAGGACTACTTCGCTCAGAACAGCACCGCGCCCTACTGCCGTTTCGTCGTCCGGCCAAAGGTCGAAAAAGTCCGCAAGGTCTTCGCGGACAAGCTGAAATAGCCGTTGACGCTGAAGCTTCGTCGTCGAGAGCGAGCAATGGCTTGTCTGCTGTGGCTTTTTCCTCAAGCAATCTGCATGAGGGGCCATAGGCTTCTTAAATGGTGGTAACCTG
>CALDJX010000556.1 GCA_937899075.1 uncultured Planctomyces sp.
CTCCTCGGCGCGTTCCGGAAACTGTCCCAGAAACGCCGCGATTTTCGGACAATCTCCCCACTGATGCCGAATGCGGAATTCAGCCGCCAGCAATTCATCGGGCACATTCTCCAGACGACCACATTCGGGAAAAGCCGAGACATAATCGGCGACTGACGGACGAGCGGGCAGTGGGTCGTCTGCGGGCGAATCCTCGTCAGCTCGCCAGCGACGTTCCATGTCGATCTGAATCAGCTCGATCAGCAAGGTTGTATGAAACTCGTCGCCCGTTTCCGAGAGATGCTCTCGAAGGCTTGGGTAAGGCTTCTCGGCCCACGCCGATTCGAATTTCTCATAGACCGATTCGAGTGAGTCGCTGTCCCGTTCGCTTCCTTCACCACCGACGGAACCGTTCTGTGTTTTGTCAGTCATTGGTCACTCGCGTCGCTACATCGGGATGAAGTCTGACTGGCATGACTGAGCCGAGTTCGTTTCGCCGATTCGGAATCACACCAGACTGGTACGATGGAAAACCCAAACGCCGCGACGAGCGGACATGCGACTTCGTCCGATTCTGAAAGATTCCTCAACCGGAGCACACGTTTTATCCCAGCCTCTCACGAAGCATCGTACGAAAACGCTCGAGCACGCGTCGAACGGTTCGCTCCGTCCGGTTAACTCCTTCAGCCACGACTAACGGACTGTCGCCAGACAGCGACCTCATCACAATCTCGCGATGCAGAGGCGTCAGTTTGGCGATGACCAGGTCCAGCTCTTCCATCAGAGCAATTTCGTCTTCGTGTCCCGGCTCTTCGGCCAATGCTGCTGGCACGAAGGACACTGCGGACTCGCCGGTGAAGATGCTTTCTTCCGCGTCGAGGGCTCGCTTGTCGGCATCGTGAAACGCAATGCGTTTCCGCAGCTCGTTGATCGTGATCGTCGCCAGCAGCGGCCAAAGTCCGTGCTTGTCGTCGACTTCGTACGCCCCTTCGGCAACACGCCTGAAGAAGCTGCCCAGTGCCGACTGCACAACGTCTTCCGGATCGATCCGCCGTTGAAGACGCCCATGAATTCGTGACATCGCCAGCGCGATCAGCCGCGAGGCGTATCGATCAAGCAACTCCCCCGCCGCCGTTTCGTCACCCCGCTTCAGTCGATCCAGTAACTCCTGCGCCATTTTTCATCCGAGTCTTCAGAGTGTTTTGAATGTCTGACGTAGGATTCAGCCGCGAAATAACCTCTGGAATACCGCGAGAACGGCGATTCTCGTCATTCCCGCGCAGGCGGGAAACCAGTCTTCCGTCGCAATCTGGTGCCCCGCCTGCGCAGGGATGACGTGGTTGAAAATCGGGAAGTTCTTCCAGTCTCAAGTTTTTTCCGGTTTCCTGTGTCCGTTCCTGGCTGCCAGCAGGTTTTACTTTCACAACGTGCCAATTCCACCAATTTACGTTTCCCACTGCGGCGGAAGTATCGAAGCACCGTAGCGACTCGTAGAATTTGTGGCCACGTCCTGACAGATTTCCCCGTGGCTGACCAGGGCAATGTCGAATACTCGTGATCGTGATTTCCCGCACAAGACACAATGTTTCAGGCAGAGCGCCAACTGTCGAATGAGCTTTATTGGCTGCCGGAGATGTTTCATGTTGCTGTCAAACTGGCTGTGTTCGGCCAACTTCCGAGGAAATGCCCGCCGGCGATCGTGGGCGGACACGTTCAAGTCTGCCGAGGCACGCACCGAGCAATCCATCGAACGGCTTGAGTCGCGTGTCTACCTGAGCGCGGTGGCCTCAACGGCGAGTAACGTATCGAATGACTGGTTTGCCACTCTGGAGTCATCGACCTCTCCGTCGTCGGCTCCACGATTTCTCGTCCGACTGACGGATGCTGCGACTTCACGGGCTGGCGACGTGGCCGGCGTCCAGCGATTACTTGACGCGAACTCGGTTCAGGGATCAGTCGTGCGCGGACTCGGCGAAGCCGGCATGGTGCTTGTTCAAGACGTTTCGCCCGACCAGAGCCTGCAGAAGCAACTTGAAGACAGCGGCCTGGTTTCATCGGCCAACGAGGATCAATCGGTCTTCGCTCAACAGCTGCCGGACGATACGGAATTCGCCGCTCAGCAATACAGCTTTGATAATACCGGTCAGTTCTTCGGCACAGCCAACTCTGACATCAACGCTCCGCAGGCCTGGGACAAATCAACCGGCAGTCACTCCGTCGTCGTGCCGGTGATCGATTCGGGGATTGACTACACGCATCCCGACCTCTTCCGAAACGTCTGGCTGAACCAGGGCGAGCTCCCGGCAGCCTTGTCTCTGACGGACACAGATTCCGATGGACTCATCACGTTCATCGATCTGAACCAGCCGGCGAACTCGGCCAGCGTCACTGACGACAATGGCAACGGCTTCATTGATGCGGGCGACCTGCTAGTTGACAGTCGCTGGGAAAACGGCACCGACGAAGACGGCAACGGACTGACCGACGACCTGATCGGCTGGGACTTTCTGAACAACGACAACGATCCATTCGACGATCACCGACACGGGACGCACGTCGCAGGCACGATCGGAGCCGTCGGAAACAACGGCTTCGGTGTCGCCGGAATCAACTGGGACGTGTCGCTGATGCCGCTGAAGTTTCTGAACACACAGCTTGTCGGCTCCACATCAGACGCCATCCTGGCAATTAACTACGCAACGATGATGCGGTCGCAGTTCGACACCAACGTGCGAGTGATGAATGCCAGCTGGGGAACGCTCGGAGACTTTAATCCGGACCTGCAGGAAGCGATTACGTCGGCTCAGTCGGCAGACATCCTGTTTGTTGCGGCGGCGGGCAATGGAGACGTCACAGGGCGAGGCGTCGACCTGGACAATGACATCGGATTCTTCCCGGCAAGTTTCGACGTCGACAACATCATCGCCGTCGCTGCCTCGGACAATAACGACAACCTCGCGAGGTTCAGCAACTTCGGAGCGACGTCGGTCGACCTCGCCGCTCCGGGAGTTGGCATCGCCGGTTTGAATCTCGACGGAGGGCTCATCTTCAGGACCGGTACGAGCATGGCGACTCCGCATGTGACCGGCACGGTCGCGTTGCTGGCGGCGCTCAGACCGTTTGCTATCGCCTCCGAAATCCGCGACGCGATTATCGGCTCCGTGCGAACAGTTGGCGGGTTAAGTGGAGACGTTACGACGGGCGGCGTGTTGAACGCCGAAGCGGCTTTGAACATCGACACATTCGCTCCTCGAGGCGTTGTGACCTCAGCCAACGATATCACGACCGATGGAGGATCGAAGCAGGACATCCTCATCAGGATTGACGATGACACGTTCGTTGACGTCACCACGCTTGGTTCTACCGACCTCATTGTCCGCAGGCAGGATGACGGGGCCGAGTTTCCTGTTTCGTTTAAGTTCGGCCCGAACAGCAACACGGCGAGTGCGCTGGCGCTGTACGAAATGGCGGCCCCCGGCGGGACCTGGCTGTTGGAAGACAACGGAATCTACGAAGTCATTCTGCAGGCCGGCGAAGTCTCAGACACCGGCGGACGGTTCAGTCGTGAGACAATCATTGGCTCCTTCGAAGTCGCGATCGAGTTTGCCGGGCAGATTGACGTCACCACAACGGCAGACGGCGTCGCGGCTGGGACGTTGCGGGCTGCCGTTCAGGCTGCCAACGCGGAAGCCGGCCTGAACACCATCGCCCTGCGAACCGGCGAAACCTACACACTGGACATTTCAGGAACCGGCGAAGACGCAGCCGCCACCGGCGACCTGGACATCACGACGCCGCCGGACTGGTCATTCGAGGCAACGGAGCCATCATCGAAGTCGTCGGCGGAGTCGACCGAGTATTCGACGTCCAGGCCAGCGGTGTCCTGACACTCCTCGACGTGACCATCAAAGGCGGCACAGTTACCGGCAGCACGCCAGGTGGCGACGGCGGTGGAGTCCGCAACAACGGCGGCACACTGACGATTGAACGCTCGCTCCTGACAGCAAACTCAGCGACGAACGGCGGAGCCATCGCCTCGTCCGGCACGACGACCATCATCAATACAACGATCTCCGCCAATACCGCCACCAACGGAGCCGGCATCGATCACGCGGCCGGAACGCTGCTCGTTTCCAGCGTCACCGTCGCCGACAACTCCGCCACATCGACCGGCGGAGGCCTCCGCAGTTCGGCAAACGCTCAACTTCAAAACACAATCGTCGCGACCAACACAGCCGCCACCAGTGACGCCGACACTTCCGGCGCGTTCACTTCAAACGGCCACAACCTGATCGGCATCCTCGGAGCCGCCACCGGCATCACCAACGCCGTCACCGGAGACATCACGGGCACCACAGCCACGCCGGTCGACCCAATCCTCGGAGTACTCAAAGACAACGGCGGCTTCGCCTTCACGCACCGTCTCCTCCCCAACAGCCCCGCCATCGACGCCGGCAACAACGCCCTCGCCCCAACCATCGACCAGAGAAACATCACCCGCCCCATCGACGCCAACCGAACCTTCACCCCGACAGTCGACATCGGTGCCCACGAACGCAATCTCGTCGACATCCAAGGAACCAAATTCCTCGACACCAACAGCAACGGAGTCCGAGACGAAGACGAACCCGGCCTGCCCGGCTGGACGATCTACCTCGACCTCGACAACAACAGCCAACTCGACCCTGGTGAGCCCAGCACAGTCACTGTCGATGACAACCTGGCCACGGCCAGCGTCAACGAAGCGGGGACGTACCAGTTCCATGAAGTCGATCCGCAACAATACATCGTACGCGAGCAACTCCAGCCCGGGTGGGAACTAACCACGCCAATCAGAAACAGCACATCATCCATCGATCTCTCAACTCTGGGCGGCACGACTGGCTTTCGGCTCGTCGGTATCGATGAAGACGACCGATCGGGCGTTTCCGTGGCGAGTGCAGGCGACGTGAACGGCGACGGCTTTGACGACGTACTGATCGGCGCCATGGGAGGCGATCCGAACGGTGATAGTTTTGCGGGCGAGAGTTACGTGGTCTTTGGGAAGTCGACCGGATTCGCCTCGTCGGTGGAACTGGAGTCACTAGACGGCACTACTGGCTTTCGGCTCGGCGGCATCGACATCAATGACACGTCGGGATTCTCAGTGGCACACGCGGGTGACGTCAACGGCGACGGCTTTGACGACGTACTGATCGGCGCCATGGGAGGCGATCCGAATGGAAAGGCTCAGGCTGGCGAGACCTACGTGGTTTTTGGGAAGTCGACCGGATTCGCCTCGTCGGTGGAACTGGAGTCACTAGACGGCACTACTGGCTTTCGGCTCGGCGGCATCGACATCAATGACACGTCGGGATTCTCAGTGGCACACGCGGGTGACGTCAACGGGGACGGCTTCGACGACGTTATCATCGGGGCGCTGAACGCGGAGTCGGGCGGGCTAACCTACGCGGGCGAGAGCTACGTGGTGTTCGGGAAGTCGACCGGATTCGCTGCGGCCATGGACTTGGGCACTCTGGACGGTATCACCGGATTCCGGCTCGACGGCATCGGATTTTACGACAATTCCGGTATTTCAGTTTCGAGTGCGGGGGACGTAAACAGTGACGGCTTCGACGACCTGATTATCGGGGCTTCATTCGCTGCACCAAACGGCGTCGGCGGCGTGGGGGAGAGTTACGTGGTGTTTGGCAAGTCTGGTGGGTTCTCGTCGGCACTCGGCCTCAGCAGTCTCGATGGGGCGCCCGGGTTTAGAGTTCAGGGAGTGGCCTCAGGCGACAATTCAGGGAGGGCGGTGTCAAACGCGGGTGACGTCAACGGGGACGGCTTCGACGACATTATTATTGGAGCCGAAGAAGCTAATCCCAATGGCATTAGTAATGCCGGAGCAAGCTACGTCGTGTTCGGGAAGTCTAGTAGTTTCGCGTCTACTGTTGAACTCGCGACCTTGGACGGCGTGACGGGATTTCGACTTGACGGCGTTGCTGCCAGTGATCTTTCTGGGACATCTGTGTCGACTGCGAGGGACGTTAACGGCGATGGCATCGACGACTTGATCATCGGCGCTCGTTACGCCGATCCCAATGGCCATCTGTCCGCAGGCGAAAGCTACGTGGTCTTCGGCAAGTCGGGTGAGTTTGCGTCGGAGTTCAAATTGTCGTTGCTAGACGGCGCGACCGGGTTCCGCATTGCCGGAATTGAGGCGGACGATCGATCCGGATTGTCGGTATCAGACGCGGGCGATGTAAACGGTGATGGCTTTGACGACATTATCATCGGCGCCTCTGGAAGCGATGTGGACGGCAAGAGCAATGCCGGCCAGAGCTACGTTGTGTTCGGTCGCCCAACGCCCATCGCGATTCCGCATGTCGGCAATTGGAGCATCCAATCGGACGCGGGAAATTCCGCGACCCAGGTCGATTTTGGGAATGCTCCTCTTGCTGGAGGTATCAGTGGTCGAGTGTTTCGTGATTTGAATACCAATTCGAATCGCGATGCAGGTGAGGCTGGAATTGAGAGTTGGCAGGTGTTTCTGGATGAGGACGATGACAATCTGGTTGACGTTGGCGAGACGGTTGTGACGACGGATTCAGAAGGTCGGTATTCATTCACTGATCTCGCTCCGATTCAGACTTATAGAGTTGTCCAGGTCGTCGAGGCTGGGTTTGAGCAGACTCGGCCTGATCCTGCTGGCGGGCCGGTGATCGAGGTTTTTCTGGAAGCGGGTGAAGTTCGAACCAACGTTGACTTCGGAAATCTGGATACCGTCGGTGGAGTAGGACTTGGCTCGGGAAAACTCGAAGGGTTTTACTTTGTTGATGCCAACGAAGATGGAATCCGCGACGCTGGAGAAGAGCGAGTTGGCATCACTGTTTACATCGACCTGAACAATAACGGTGTCATGGATACGTCAGGTGGAAACACGGAACCGTCGCAGGTGACTTCGGCCACTGGTTTTTATCGTTTTGAGCAGCTCTCGGGTGGGACGTACACTGTCCGGGCCATCAACAACGCCGGGCAGGACCAGCAGTTTCCACGGAACAATGAGCTGGCGTTGTCGGACGTCGACGTCGGCGACTTTCCACAGTCGATCGCAGTGGGTTCATTTAACGAAGACTCGCTGCCGGACATGGTCGTGGCGAATCTGTTTACCAATGACCTTTCGATCATGCTCAGGTCGGGTGAAACGTTTGTCGCGGCCGACAGTGTCTTCACGGGATCATTCCAGCCACGTTCCGTCGCGGTGGCGGATTTCAATCAGGACGGCACCGACGACCTGGTCGTTGGGCACGAATCGACGACTGTGGTTTCAATTCTGCTCGGTCAGGGCGACGGAACGTTCGGAAGTCCCATCACGCTGAACATGGGCGGTGGTCAGACAACCGTTTCGACCGGCCTGTTCACCGACGACGCCTTTCCGGACATCGCCGTCACCAGCGCTGTCAGTAATCAGGCTTTCGTGATCAGCAACACAACGGGCACGAACTTCAGCGTGCTGCACACGGTGTCGACTGGTGCGGTGCCTTCTCGCGCGGAGTTTGCGAACCTCGAATTGAACAACGTGATTGCCAACAGCAACCCCGACCTCGTCGTGTCCACATTCGGTGCCGATCAGGTTGAGGTTTATTTCAACTCAGGAATCGGCTCGCTTTCGTCGGTATTTACTTTTCCAGTTGGGACATCTCCATCGGATCTGGCGGTTGCTGACTTCAATCAGGATGGAAAACTGGATGTCGCCACGGCGAACCAGTTCTCAGACAATGTGACCGTTCTGTTCAACAATGGTTTCAACGGACAACTCGACGGAGCTGGTTCGGCGACTTACCCCGCAGGTTCTGGGCCAACAGCCATCGAAGCGGTCGACATGAACGTCGACGGGCTGGTCGATCTTGTCGTGACTAACGGCAGCAATTCCAATCTGGCCATACTGTTCAATCTGGGCGGAGGCGTCTTTCAATCGCCCCAGAACTTCGGTGTGGGAGTTTTCCCGGTCCGGTTGGCCTGGTCAGTGGCCACTGCTGACTTCGACCAGGACGGCGATCCTGACCTGGCCGTCGCCAAGGGAGTCGCGAATCAGGCCGCGATCCTGGAGAACACTCTGACCGAGGGCGCCTACCGCGTCATCCTGTCCGGCGACGGCGACGAAACGGTCAGCAACCTCAACTTCATCATTGCTCCGCCGAACTTCCGCATCACGCAGTCGGGTGACACCACCGTCGTGACAGAGAACGGTTCGACTGATTCGTTTGACGTGGTGCTCACTTCGCAGCCTCAGACGAACGTCGTCCTGACCGTGACCAGTGGCACTCCGAGTGAAGCCGCCGTCGACAAGGCAACGCTGACCTTCACGATGGCCAACTGGGACACACCTCAGACGGTCACGGTTACCGCAGTCGACGATTCGGCTGCTGACGGTGATCTCAGTGTGTCGGTGACGGTCTCCGTCGATGATGCGGCTTCAGACGACGACTGC
>CALDJX010000557.1 GCA_937899075.1 uncultured Planctomyces sp.
GCTGGTTACCTCTTGTGCTTCGCACACTGGTTGCAAGCAACCCGTGCCACCCAATCAGGATGAGTCATTAGCAAGAATCAACCAATGCCACCCGGGACAAAACTCTCAAGCTGGGTCGCGACCCAGCCTACGTCACTGCTTATAGGTCACCAGAAGCTGTCAACGACGTCCGGAGCCGATTGAAGGCGTCAAGGAGTTCCAAGTTGACATACCGAAGATGTACGGACATTGGATCCTGAATGAACACGAGATTCAGATTGCCGAGAGGACGCACCCAAGTGGTAATGTGAATGTTATCGAGAGTCGCACCATCTTCTGTCTCGTCGTCCAAGGCAAGCATTAATTCCGGAAGGAGATCTGCCCATATGTCAGTTGTTTGTTCATTGAGGCTAAGCGAGATGACTGTCGAGAAACGTGTAGACCGCGAGCTTTAGCGGAAAACCAACAATGGTTAATCGATCACCGTTTGCTGTGTATTGAATAAGGCGATCACTGCGCTGCATCCATTGTTCAAACTCGTAGTCACCGAATTCGTCTGCGGCCACATCAGTAGATGCTACGAAGCGAAAGTCTTCTCCTGACGAGTCATCGTGGCGAGTAAGAAAATCATTGAGAGTCATTCCGAGGAAGTCGCCCTTGTAGGCGAACGTTTGCGTTTCGTCGAATGCAGCACTCTCGACGAGCGCGATATCGTCGGGTTCAATCACCGAGCGGTGCTGGCACTTCGGGCACACTGCGCGACGATTTACCCACTCGTCGGCGACGGTCTTCGTATAACGACAGGCGTCACAAACGAAAGTGGCCATTATTCGCAGCCTTTACAAGTAGAAGTATTCGTGATGAATCTGGATATTCAGATGTGGAAGAATTATCACGTGAGAAACATTGTTTCAAGGAATAGTCCGCGATTATCGCGGATAACCCAATACACCGTGCGTCGAGTCGTGTCCGGGGAAGATGTGGGAAGCCCGCGCGGGATACTGCGGAACGGGATTCTCGATCAGCGGCTGCGGTACTTCATTGATTCGGCGACGGCGAGTTCGTCGCAGCGTTCGTTTTCGGCGTGGCCGCTGTGGCCTTTGACGATTTTGAACTTCACCTGATGAGTCGCCAGCAGTTTATCGAGCTCGCGCCAGTGGTCTTCATTCTTGATCGGTTTGAGCTGTTTGCCTTCGCGGCGCTTCCAGCCGTTCTTCTTCCAGTTGATCATCCACTCGGAGCAGCCCTTGGCGACGTAGGTGCTGTCGGTGACGACCAGGACGGTGGTGCTGCGGGTCAGAGCGTTCAGGCCGGAGATCACCGCCTGGAGTTCCATCTGGTTGTTGGTGGTCTCGGCCGCTCCGCCGGAGAGTTCTTTTTCCTGGCCGGTGCGCATGTGCCTGAGGATACAACCCCAGCCGCCAGGACCGGGGTTGCCACTGCAGGCCCCGTCCGTAAACAGCATGATTTGCGCATCGGTCGATGCAGTCGATTCAGGCATGACTCGTCACCAGCGTGGTAGAGAGTCGAGTAAAAGCCGAGACGTGCGCGCGTTCAAGCACGACGTGGTGGCTTCGCGGAAAACGGCCGGAGCGGGCTGGATCAGCGTTCGCGATAGATGATGCGGCCGCGGCTCAGGTCGTACGGAGAAACTTCGACTTTCACGCGGTCACCGGGCACGATTCGAATAAAATTCTTCCGCATCTTGCCGGCAACGTGCGACAGGACGATGTGACCATTCTCAAGTTCAACACGGAACTGAGTATTCGCCAGCGCCTCGACAACGGTACCTTCGACCTCAATGGCCTCTTCTTTGGCCATAAAACAACTTCCTCAATCACACAGTCAAAACAGGACGAGACAACAGATTCGAGACGGAAACGCCCGCCCCAACAGCTCGGAGTAAGCTCGCCATTCTGGCGACACCGCGTTTTCATTGCCACCCTGAAACCAACGAGTTTGCTGTCTGAATTGCTCAGCAGCCTCGCGTAGGTCAGGCTTTGCCTGACGAAGTACGGAATAGAATGAACCACGGAAGAAACGGAAAAGTACGGAAGGGCGTGGGCTGATTTCGTGTCTATTGTGTGGTTTGTGGTGAAGATTTCTAACCACAGAGGCACAGAGATCACAGAGAAACATCTCCCATAAAAACTCTGTTTCTCTGTGCCTCTGTGGTTAATTTCTGCATTGTCAAATCGGAATGGGACCTTCGTCCGGCAGAGCCTGACCTGCGAATTTGACCAGTGGAGCAGCAGCGTGTTTGATCTCATTATTCGCGGTGGAACAGTCATCGACGGAACCGGAAGCCCTCGCGCGATGGCCGATGTCGGAATCTCTGGCGACCGGATCGCGGCGGTCGGAGTGCTGCCTCCTGACGCGTCTGCCGCAAGAATTGTCGACGCGACGGGACTGATCGTCGCGCCGGGGTTTATCGACGTTCACAACCATTCTGACGGCTGGCTGATCCGCGAACGCAATTTCGCTCCGAAAACGACTCAGGGGTTCACGACGGAAGTTCTCCAGGCAGACGGCATCGGCTACGGACCGGTCAACCAGCAGACAGCTCGCGAATGGCTGTTTTATTTGCGGTCGCTCGACGGGCTGCGGATTCAGGACTGGACTGGCTGGGAAACCTTCGAAGAGTTCATGGAAGCTCTCGACGGCAGCTCCGCTCAGAACGCGGCGTCGCACCTGCCGTATGCGAATATCCGGTCGATGGCCTGCGGGTTCGGGCGAGCCGCGGTCGACGATTTTCAGATGCGCGAGATTCAGCGGCAAATCCGCATCGGCATGGAAGCCGGAGCTGTCGGCGTGTCGGCCGGGCTGGACTACATCGTGCAGTGTTTCTCGACGACCGACGAACTGGTCGAAGCACTTTCGGTGATGGCCGCCTACGACGGACTTTACGTCCCGCACGTTCGCTACAAGAAAGGTCTGCTGCCGGCACTGGAAGAGGCGGCCGACATCTGCCGCCGAGCCGGCGTGAGGCTGCACATCTCGCACCTGAAAGCTCAGAGTCCTGAACAGACCGAGCAGGTGATGGAATACCTCGACCGGACGAGCCGCGATGTCGACGTCTCATTCGACGTTTATCCGTACCAGCCGGGTTCGACGATGATCAACTACCTGCTGCCGTACGAAGTCTGGGAAGACGGCCCGATCGCGACGCTCGGCAAGCTGACCGACCCCGGAGTTCGCGCACGATTCGCGGCCGGTCTCGATGCCATGAGATTGCCGCTGGACAGAATCCGCATCGCCTGGCTGCAGAGCAAAGAGAACGCTCACTGGCAGGGTCAGACGCTGCTCGAATTCGTCGAAGCATCGCGTCTGCCAGCGGCGGACGCGCTGCTGGACCTGATGATCGAAGAACGTCTCGCCGGCATGCTGGTCTTTGACGAGGGCGACGACCGACTTGTTTACCCGTTCCTTAATCATGATCTCTTCATGCTTGGCACCGACGGAATTTACTGCAGCGATGGCCCGGTGCATCCGCGAGTGTTTGGTTCCGTCGGAAGATTCCTGGGCCCAATGGTTCGCGATCTGAAGCTGAACACGCTCGAAAAAGCCGTCCATAAATTGTCCGGCTACTCCGCCAACCGATTCCGTTTGCCCGACCGAGGAACAGTCACCGAAGGCTCTTTCGCCGACCTGACGATCTTCAACGCCGAAACCGTCACCGACCACGCCACGTTCAACGATCCTCGCCAGTTCACAACCGGAATCGAAACGGTGATCGTCAACGGCAAGGTGATCGTCGACTCTGAAAAGCCGATTGAATCAACCACTCCTCCTGGTCGATCGATAACAGCCGGGCAACGGGCTTGAGCCTCTGCCGGAATCCGTAACTGGCCAGAATCGTCGACGGCGTTGCGGTGCCGTCAGCCAGCGGGTAGACATCGTGAGTCGATTGGAACAATGAAAGTCGTACGTTGGTAACTAAAGTGATGGTTCCTGAATACAAAGTCTTAATCGCATTGTCGGTGCTGATGGTTTCCGCCTGGTCCGGAACACTGTTCGCCGCAGAGGATTCAAAGCCGTTGTCTGAAAAACAGCGTCAGCTATTGAAAACGTTCGACGACGAGTTTGTCGACGTCACTCCGGGCAAGGGCAAGTTTCCGGCATCGTTTGTGATGGGCTCTGCCGACGGCCCGGCCTCCGAGAAACCTCCGACGACGATCACGTTCAAACACAACTTCGCGATCGCGAAGTACGAGGTTCCTCAGAACCTGTACGAAGCCGTGATGGGCAGCAATCCAAGCCGGTGGACAGGGCCTCGGAACTCGGTCGAGATGTTCGACTTTGCGGCCGCAGAGCAATTCTGCCAGAAGATCACGCTGCAGCTTCGCCAGGTCAAGCTTCTTTCTGAAGACGAGGAAGTCCGGCTGCCGACCGAAGCGGAATGGGAATACTGCTGCCGCGCGGGCTCGAAAACTCCCTATTCGTTTGGGAGCGACCGCGAAATAAAAGGGAAGGACGGCAAGCCAGCGAGAGTTCTTGACGACTTCGGCTGGCACACCGGCAACGCCGCCGGCAACGATCCCCCCGTCGGCGCCTTGAAGCCGAACGCCTGGGGACTGTATGACATGCACGGTTATTTGTGGGAATTCGTGGCCGACGGCTGGCACGACAGCCACCACGGAGCACCATCGGACGGCTCGGCCAGACGATTTCAAGATCAGAAATCGACGCCCGTTATCCGTGGCGGCTCGTGGATAGAAACGTTCGATCTGCTGACTTCGTCGGCGAGACGCACCGTTCCCGCCGACTTCAAACGAGCTGATCTCGGCTTTCGATGCGTGAAGGCGAAGGTCCGCAAACAGGCTGAATAAGAACTTTCCGAAATGACCAGTAGAAGCTAACCACAGAGGCACGGAGACACAGAGGAAAACTCTTCTGAAGGACTCTGTGTCTCCGTGCCTTTGGGGTTCGAATCGAAAAGTTGTTCGCGACACATTCCTTCGCAAAACAGATAATTTCTGACAGAAGACGCAGTCTTCGAGAAACTTGTGGGTTTTACGATTGAAGGGTTCAGCATGCCGGATTGATTACCGATGGGAACACAGCGAGCACGTTCAAAATTTACGTGCTTATGACTTAAATCAGCGGCCAACGTTAGAAGTTGGCCGCCACGACGTTTTCACTGCAGGATTAGTTTTATGAGTTCTGACGAGACAGCCAAACAGGACGCGGTCACCGAAGCGGCAACCAGCGAAACCCCCACCACCGTAGTTGCCACGGAAGTCGTAGCCACGACAGAAGTCGCCGCCGAAACAGCGCCAGCAGAAGCAGCTCCGGCTCCCGACACGGCACCGGCCGAAGCAACTGCCGAGAGCGATGCAGCTGCCGCCCCGGCTCCCGAAGTGAAGAAGGTCCAACTGAAGCCCACCGGCGGTGAAGATTTGAAGGCCGTGCCGACTCAGGATGATATTTCTGCCGCAGCCGCCGAAATGGTTGTCAGCCCGGACGGAGAAGTCGTTCAACAGGCCGCCGCCACTCCGAGAGACGCAGCCATCCCTGTCGACATCCCGACAGAAGTCGAACTCGGCGACCTTGAAGATGAAATCGCCGCGGCGATGAACGCCGAAACCGAGGTCGCAGCAAAGGTCGAAAACGATCCGCTGTCCAACGAACTTCCAGACACCGGCTCCCGCAAAGAAGGCATCGTTCAGTCGATCCATGGTGACGACGTCTTTGTTGATCTGGGCTGCCGACTGCCAGGTTTGTTGCAGCTTCGCCAGTTCGAAGGTCAGCCTGCTCCGGAAGTCGGCAAGAAGATCAACGTGACGGTCAGCAAGGTCGACGAAAACGAAGGGCTGATCACCGTCAACCTGAGAGGCGGCCGGGCTCGACCGGGCGGCAATTGGGACGAAGTCGAAAAAGAACAAATCGTCAATTGCATGGTCACTGGATCAAACAAAGGCGGACTGGAAGTCAAAATCGGAAGCCTGCGAGGATTTCTTCCTGCCGGGCAGGTCGATTTGGCGTATGTCGAATCGCTCGACTCGTACATCGGTCAGAAGCTCGAAGTGAAAGTCACCGAGGTCAATCCTCAAAAGAGAAACCTCGTTGTCAGTCGCCGAGCGTTGCTGATCGAAGCCCGCAAAGAAATGGAAGCAGAATTCTGGGAGGGCCTGGAAGCCGATCAGGAATTCGAAGGCAAAGTCAAAACGCTCAAAGACTACGGAGCGTTTGTTGATCTTGGCGGAGCGGACGGGTTCCTGCACATCGGGCAGATCTCCTGGACGCACATTAAGCATCCCAGCGAAGTGCTCGCCGTCGGTCAGGAAATCAACGTCAAGGTCATCAAGATTGACGCTGACTCGCGGAAGATCAGCCTGACGATGAAGGGCATGGGCCCGAACCCGTGGGATTCAGCCGCCAACCGGTACACGCCGGAAACGATCATCTCGGGCCTCGTCACGAAAGTCACCGACTTCGGAGCGTTCATCGAACTGGAACCCGGTATCGAAGGCCTCGTCCATATCAGCGAACTCGACTACAAACGAGTTCGCAAAGTGACCGACGTCTGCCGAGTCGGCCAGGAAGTTTCAGCGAAGATTCTCGAATTCGACCTGAATCGAAAACGAGTCAGCCTGTCGATGAAACAGTTGAAGGAAGATCCTCGGATCGCCGAAGAAGCGGCCAGCGATGAAGAACTGGCCAAACTCAACGCGAACCGAATTCCGCGAGAGCAACTCAAAGGCGGAATCGGCAAGCCATCTTCCAGCGGCGGTGGGATGTTCGGAAATCCCGGTGACTTCGGTTAGGCACGTTCGCTGAATGAACCACAAGCCCGTCGCTCGATTATCAGCGGCGGGCTTTTTCTTTGGTTTTGAAGTTCAACCAGCAGTCAGTGTAGGCTGGGTCGCGACCCAGCATGTCAGCATTGCTGGGACACGTCCCAGCCTACGAAACTGCCAATCAGTGTTTGTCACACCCTGCGTCGCTAATCGCGAGCGGAATCTCGAGAATCATGTACTCCACTCGCGGAATGATTTCTGTCGTTGCCCTTTCCGCGATCTCCGTGGCGTTTCTGTGGCTGACGGACATTCCGTTGGGAGTGCCGGGCGAGTGGACCTGGGCACGCATTTCTAACGCCGATTCCGGAGCGGAAGTCGTTCTCGGAGCCGTCCAATCCCTGATCGCTGGCGTTGTCTACATTCTGATTGCCTGGTTGGGCTCACGGCGAATCGCGAACTGCTCAAGAGCTGAACTTGCCGGCTGGCTGGTTGGCATCGCCTCAGTCGGTTTCGGATGGATGCTTGCCGTCCAGGAATCTCCACCTTCGAGTCGGAATATGTCGAAAGCCGCCTTCGTCCTTTATTACCCCGGCCCATCTGGGTACTTCCACAAAGCAAGGTACGAGATTCCGGACACGGCGGAGTTTCTGCACGACTACGAAGACCTGATGGCCGAGGGCGAAGTGGGTCATCTCGGAACTCATCCACCCGGCCTGTTTCTGATCTATCGAAAACTGATCGATGAGATGGAGCATCGCCCAGCGCTCGCAAAATTCATCGCCAGCACCGCAACGCAATCAGTCGCTGACGCGTTCGACGTTCTTGACACAAACCTGCGGCGTTCCGGTAAGGAACTGACGACGGCAGATCGAGCGGTCATCTGGCTGGTCACGATGTTGACGCAGGCCTGCTGCGTGCTCGCGGTCGTTCCGATCTTTCTGCTGATGCGGCAATCGCACACTCGCAATATCTCATGGCGAGCCGCGGCGTTCTGGCCATTACTTCCGGCACTGGCGATCTTCATCCCGAAGTCAGACGTGCTGTTCGTGCTGCCGGCGGCCTTGTTGACATGGACGTGGTTGAGTGCCGCACGGCGACAATCTTTGTTGCTTGGCGTCGTGGCCGGAGCCATCGGCTGGGCCGGCCTGTTCTGCAGCCTGGCATTTCTGCCAGTTGGATTGATCGCCTTCGCCGCGTCTTTGCTGGCGACAGTCTCCAAACGTGAGGACGAAGCAGCTGAAGACCCGTCGTTCAAGTCGGTCCTTCAAAAGTTCGTTACGCCCGTTTCATTGTGGCAGCCGATTCTCGGAGGCATCGTCGCGGTTGGTGGTCTGACGCTGGTCGTTTCACTGTTTTGCGAGATGAACCTGCTCAACGTCTGGGTTCACAATTACCACAACCACGCGGGGTTCTATGCAAAGTTCACGCGGACGGTGTGGAAGTGGTGGCTGGTCAACCCGCTCGAACTGATCTTCGCCGTCGGGATTCCCGTGTGCTTTCTTCTGTCACGCTCGGTGATTCGTCGACTCACGAACTGGCGAGCCATTCTGCAGCATCCGCTGCTCGTCAGTTTTCTGACGGTGTGGACGCTGCTCTGGCTGAGCGGGAAAAACAGCGGCGAAGCAGCTCGGCTGTGGAATCCCTTGTTACCAGCTTTGCTGGTCGTTGCGGCGGGCGGACTCACCGCGAACAATGACTCATCGAATCCCGACGTGCCCGATGAAGAC
>CALDJX010000558.1 GCA_937899075.1 uncultured Planctomyces sp.
ACAACTACACCCTCTCACCACAGTTGCCGATTTAATTTCACCGTCGATCCTTACCCGCCGGCGATGCGTGTCGGTCGGGGAGGTGCGGAATGGAGGGTTGCTCGACCTGTCAAACATCACGTCGCGACTTCTGCAATTCAAGCGGCCGCAGCGATCAACCACGCCGAGCCGCCGAACGCCGCGGCCCACAAGATCGCTTCGCACCAGCAAACGACCAGCGAGACGCACCACTGGATTCAAAACGGCGAGAAGCACCACCGCAACGCCGCCTGGATGACCGACTGATTCCTAATGATGCCCCTCGTCCCGGAGCTCTCGATCAAGGACGCGTGCAGCCACTCGGCATTCAATGGCGAACGGACATCCGAGCGGCCAACCGCGAATCCTCTGAAACGGGACTGCCGATCCTGATGAAGTTTTCCGCGAAGTGGTGTGGCCCCTGCAAACGCATGAAGGCCGAGACGTTTACCGATCCACGATTGGCCGAAATGATCAACACGTGCTTCATTCCGGTCGAAGTCGACACCGATCAGAACGAGCAGCTCGCTCGACAACTTCGCATTGAATCCGTGCCGACGACGATGGTGATCTCACCGCAGGGCGACATCGTCGAACGCCGGGAAGGCTTCCAGTCCGCCGCTCAGCTCACAGGAGCCATCGCTCAATTCTGTCAGCAACCAGTTGATCAACCCATCGTCCGCAACGAGCCTCGTTCCCGGTTCGGACGCTGATCGGCACTTTGTCTGAAACTCAAACTTCCAAACTCAACATGGCGGCCGTTCCTCTCAAGGCGAGCTTACCTCGTCTTCGAAAGTGGCGGTCGCCATCTTTCATTAACCCGGTCATGACAAATCAGCAGCAAAACAAACCGCCTGCTCCAAAACTGGCAACCATCCCTCAGACTTGCCCACGACGCCCTGATCTTTGCCGTGGTGGCCGGCCTTCTCCTGAAACGAAAGCTGGCCCCGGAAGCAAGTGAGATACCGACAACTGCAGAGTAGCCAAGTAGGGTGCGTCTCGACGCACCATCAACTCAAACGGACTCGCGGTGCGTCAAGACGCACCCTACACGACTATTTATCTTTCTCAGCCTTGCGAACTCTCAAACTTCCTGAGCCGACGATGTTCGTAATGTAGACGCTCGTGATGGTCATCTTTTCGCGCTGATAGCTGATGGTGATCGCATCGCCGACTCGAATCTCTTTGGCGCTGGCCAGAGTGTCCTTCCACCACTTTTCACTTTGAGCTTTCATTTCCGGTGTGACGTCTTTCGGATCGGGTCCGGGGACACCCTGCACGTCGCTGCGGAGGTGATAAGGGATGACCTCGAATTCGCAATTGGTCACTTTTGCATGAAACCAGAGTGCAGGCTGGCCGAAAGCAGTGTCGTTGGCATGCTCGGCGTCGGTCATTACGCGCTTCCGGAGCATGCCGCTACCGACAATGATGATCCTCTCCCCTTCGATCTTGATGGAAGTGACTTTGTCGAGTTCAACAATCGACGTGTTGCCTCCTGCGAAAGAAAGCTGGGACGTTGCAATGAGCAGGGCAAATGTGACGATCGATGTTTTCATGGGATCAATCTCCTGAAAGTTTCTAAATCGGCAGATGGGCTGACCACTATGGCCCGCCACGCAGTGAACCACTCGTCAGCCAGGTAGGGTGCGTCTCGACGCACCATGGCTGGAAAGTTCCATTGTTGCGTCAGAGACCAAGATGAAATACGGCGTTGAGAAGAATGAGGACCCAAAACGCATAACCAGCAAGAGTAAACGCGACCAGTGGAGCCGCAAGGGCAATAATCGCGACAAATCGGAGGCGTAGAAACGGCAATGCGAAACCGGCCGCGGCCGTTCCAGTGCCCAAGGCCAATACACGGCATGCAAAGTCGGCCTCGAGATTGGTCTTTGGATTTATCGTCTCCAGGTGAATGCCATACGCAAAGACGGTGAGCCCAATGATGGCAATCGGAATGGCCGCAATCCAGTTGCGAATGCTTAATGAATGGCTGTTGTTGGCTCGGGTTAACATGTGATCGAGTGACCCCTCCGTTACTACGATTCAATGGTCCCCGAATGGCTGCCGTCTTGCCGAAGCAGACCGCAGACTGCACTTTTATGTCACGCAGATGGCCACCGAATGAGTAACCGAAAAGTCGACACGGAATTAACCCGAAATCAAAGAACGCTTGCCAGGACAGCATGTGTCAAAACGAATCCGGGTTGCCGCAAGCGACGTTGATATCAAACACTGCTTGCCTGGCCGCTCGGATGCATATCCAATTGAGCCTTGTTGTTTAAGCCGTCGCTCGTCCGTCTGCAGCAATTGATCCGCGTAAGATCTTCCGCAGATGCCATTCCTGGCGAAGCTCTAGAACAGCTCGGAGATTGGTTCGCCGTTTTCGACGATGTAGCGGGGGCGGTTGCGGGCGTCGTCGTAGGTGGCGTCGAGCGGGACGCCAAAGTGGCGGTAGATGGTCGCGGCCAGATCGCCAGGCGTGACTGGTCGTTCGGCCGGGTGGCCGCCGTCAGGTTCTGATGCGCCGATGACCTGCCCGTGTCGCAGGCCGCCGCCGGCCATGCACATTGACATGACCGCTGGCCAGTGGTTGCGACCGTCGGTGCTGCCTTGGGTGCCCATGATCGGCGTTCGGCCGAACTCGCCCATCGAAATCACCAGGCAGTCGTCGAGCAGGCCGCGTTCGCCCAGGTCGCTGACGAGCGTTGTCAGCAGGTGGTCGAACAAGGGAAGCAGCGGGCCGAGTCCCTTGGTGATGCCACCGTAGACTCCGCCGGGAATCCCGTGGTTGTCCCACGTTCCCGATGCTGTGTGGTAGCTCAGGTCGAGCGTCACAAAGCTTGAGCCACTTTCAATAAGTCGCCGAGCGATCAGCGCCTGCTGGCACCAGAGATGTTTGCCGTACCGGTCTCGAACTTCGGCTGGCTCGGCGTCCAGGTCAAACGCCTTTTGAGCTCGACCGCCGAGTAGAATGTTCGCCGCCTGCTGACCGTAGCTGTCGAGCGCGGCCATCGAGCCGTCCTGATCAAGGTCACGTCTCAACTGATCAATCTGACCGACCAATGAGCGACGCTGAGTAACTCGCGGATGCGTCAGGCCGGACGGCATCTGAAACATGCTCGCTCCGGACGTTCTACCCGTGTCTTTGCCGACCAGATCGTAGACCGGCAACTGACAGGCACCATTCGCGATGAACGGGTCGTACTGCCGGCCAAGATCGCCCGCGTACCCGATGTGGCTGGTGTGTTTCTGAAAGGCGACGTACGGCGGCATGCCTTGCTGATTGGAACCGTGCATCTTCGAAACCATTGAGCCGATCGAAGGAAACGTCAGCCCCTTCGGATTGGACCTTGGAGCCGCCGCCAGATTACCCGTCTGCATGACCATGTTCGGCTGATGGCTGCTGTATCGGGCATCGACTGAGCGAATGATCGAAAACTGGTCAAGCATCGCTGCCTGCTTCGGCAGATGTTCGCTGATGAACACTCCAGGCTGCTTGGTCTGAGTCACTCCGAACGGACCTCGATTCATGTAAGGTCGATCCGGTTTTGGATCCCACGTATCGATGTGACTTGGTCCGCCAGCCATCCAGAGCAGAATGACACTCTTCCCAGTCGCCATCGATTTGCCGGCCTGCTTCGCCAACGCCTGCTCCTGAAGCAGTCCCGGCAGCGACAACCCAGCGAGGCCCGCCAGGCTGGATTTCAACATGCCTCGCCGATTCAGCATCATCAGCCCTTCACGGTTTCTCCCGTGAAAAGAGGTAAATGCGTGGCCGGCTGAGTGTTGTGCAGCGTGAGGAATTGACATCGTGAAGATCCGAAAGTCGCCACATGAAAACGGTGTCGACATCTTTACCGAAGGTTACACGGCCATCATTACCGACGGATTCGCCGACTCTGTCAAGCGTTGTTTGCCGATGCGTTGTCTGCCGATGTCCCAGCGGCCGCACGCCTCTCCATCTTCCGTGTACGAAATCTTCCGCGTACGAAAAAAGGCGACGGTATAAATCACCGCCGCCTTGTCTCAATTAAATGTTTCGTTCGTCAACGATCAATCTTTTGCGTACTCAAACAACGCCGTTGACAGATATCGTTCTCCCGAGTCGGGCAGAATGACTACGATCGTCTTGCCTTCTGCTTCCGGCCGGGCAGCGACTTTCAATGCGGCCGCGACGGCGGCACCTGAGCTGATGCCGGCAATGATGCCTTCTTCTTTCGCCAGTCGCGGCGCCATTTCGAAGGCTTCTTCGCTGGAGACCTGCACCACTTCGTCGACGATCGACATGTCGAGAATGTCCGGAATAAAGCCGGCACCGATTCCCTGAATTTTGTGAGGGCCAGGTCCGCCGCCCGAAAGAACAGGGCTTTCGGTCGGTTCAACGGCCACGGACTTCACGTCGAGACCCTTTTCACCCTTTAAGTAACGGGTCACGCCGGTGATCGTGCCGCCGGTGCCGACTCCCGCGACGAAGTAGTCGACCTTGCCGTCGGTGTCTTCGAAGATCTCGGGGCCGGTCGTCGTCACATGGATTGCCGGGTTGGCTGGATTCTTAAACTGCTGCGGCATGTAGAAGTTTGGATCGGCGGCCATCTCTTCCGCTTTCGAGATGGCTCCTTTCATGCCTTCCGCGCCAGGCGTGAGCACCAGGCTGGCTCCGAACGTCTTGAGCATCATGCGACGTTCCAGCGACATCGTGTCGGGCATGGTCAGCGTCAGCTTGTAGCCTCGCGCGGCACAGACATAGGCCAGAGCGATGCCGGTGTTGCCGCTGGTCGGCTCGACGACTTCCATCCCGGGCTTCAGTGCGCCGGACTGTTCGGCGTCCCAGATCATGGAAGCACCGATGCGGCACTTCACGCTGTACGCCGGGTTGCGACCTTCAATCTTGGCCAGAACCGTCGCCTTCAAGCCCTTTGTCACATGGTTGAGTTTGACAAGTGGGGTGTGACCGATCGAAAGCGAATTGTCGTTAAAAACTGGCATCCTGCTGGCTCCTTCCGTAACCGCCGGGACATATCCGGTGGCGTGAACTCAACTTCCGAAACGCTCCGTCTGAGTCTCGCCAAACTGAAGCAGATTATTCAGCATCGCCAGAAACAGAGCAATCCCGTTCTGAATCCGGCCTATAGTCAGGTGTCTGTCGCTTGAATCGGCAAATAGCCCGCAGCCTGTTCACTTCGAACACTCAAACGCGGTGACAGAGCCGAAAATCGTAATGCCGACCCTTTAATGAACCGCTCATTAGGCCGCGCGAATATGCTAATACCGCAATCTGCACCCCAGACCCAACGTCTCGACGGTATCCTCAGGATGAATGCGATCCGATTTGATCCTCTGCTGAAGCGAATCCGCTGGGGAGGCACGCGGCTGGGGACAACGCTCGGAAAGCGGCTCGGCCCCGAGACCGATTATGCCGAAAGTTGGGAAATTGCGGATCACTACGAAGATCAGAGCATCGTCAACACAAGCTACTTCGCGGGATCAACACTTCAGGAGCTGCTCCGAGACAGCAACGAAGCGATTCTTGGCCGCCACGCTGGCCGCGATCAATTCCCGCTGCTGATCAAGTTTCTCGACGCCAGCGACCGGTTGTCCGTCCAGGTCCACCCGAACGACGCCCAGGCAAAGACCTACGACCCCACGGAAAACGGCAAGACCGAAGCGTGGGTGATCATTGATGCCGAACCAGGCAGCCGCGTTTATGCGGGTCTGAAAGAAGGCGTCACTGCCGAGTCAATTCGAGCGGCAATCGACACCGGCAAACTGGAAGACTGCCTGCACTCTTTCGAAGTGTCGGCCGGTGACTGCGTCTTCATTCCCGCCGGAACTGTCCACGCGATCGGTGAAGGAATCCTGCTGGCTGAAGTTCAACAGTCCAGCGACATGACATTTCGCCTTTACGATTGGGACCGCGTTGGAGCCGATGGCCAGCCGCGCGAACTGCATATCGAAAAAGCAATCGCCTGTACGGACTTCGAACTCGGACCTGTCAACTGCCAGGTTCCTCAGTCAATCGAACATGGACAGGAACTGGCATCGTGCGAGTACTTCAACATCCGACGCTACGCCGGAGCCGGTCAAGTGCCGATCCCGGACGATGATCGGTTCCACGTCCTGCTGAGTCTGGCGGAAGCCGCCACCGTCACCGTCGGCCCGGAGGTCGAACAACTCGCCTTCGGACAGACGCTGCTGCTTCCTGCTGAGCACGAGGCTGCGACGATCAATCTCGCAGCAAACAGCACGGTGCTCGACGTCTTCCTGCCGTAAGTGATCGATCGCGATCGAACTTTCTGCATTCGGTCTGAGTTTTCGTGCATGGCCAAATCGTCCGGGAATAGACAACCGGTTCGGCGCATCACTGCTACATGAACCTTTTCTACAGAATCGCCGCCGACGCAACCGTCTGCTTCCACATGGGCTACGTCCTGTTCGTGGTACTCGGCCAGGCGACCGTCATGCTGGGAGCGTTCCGCGGTTGGGAGTGGATCCGAAACACGACCTTCCGGCTGCTGCATTTACTGGCCATCGTAATCGTCGTCGTGGAAAGCTGGCTTGAGATCACCTGCCCGCTGACAACGTTCGAAAAATATCTCCGAGCCAAATCCGGCGCGACGTCGTACGGCGGAGATTTCATCGCCAACGCTGTCCACGATGCTCTGTTTATCGAATGCGAATCGTGGGTCTTCACGACGATGTATTCGCTGTTCGGGCTCGCGGTGTTCGTCACTCTGTTTGCCTGCCCGCCTCGAGCGTTTGCAGGAACCAAACAATCTGGCGACACGTTGAACAATGCGACCACCGAAGCCTGATCGATCGTCTATCGAACGACAGGCAGGCGATTCGTCAGTTTCAAACTCGCTGAAACACGCTTCCGAACAAAGCCGGGTTCGGAATTTCTCGATCCTCAAACTGTCGGCCGTTCGTCGTGTATTCGGTGATGTCGACCGCCGCTCCTGCCTGGTCCGAACTTTCATAGCCCGCCATCAGAATGGCCATCGTGTCCCAGGCCAATAACGCTCCGGATTGCGGGTACTGGTTCTCGTTCAAGGCACACGCGACGGCATCGTTCATCTCGCTGACGTAGCCGTGTGAGTAAAACTGGTTCGGCCTCGGAAAGCTCGTCCCCTGGACCGTCGGCAACTTCTCACGAACCAGCAGGTTGCCGGCGTGTTCGGCCTGAGGCATGAAGAGTTCGTTTTCGTTGTTCGGATTGACTCGCAGATCGTACTGGGCGAAATCGGTAATCACCGAAAACTCATTCCGAATCCCGCTGATGCTTAAGTCATGCCCGATGACTTCCGCAATTGTCTGATCCTCAAACACGACCGTCAGTCGCCCGAAGTCGTCGACGTTCTGCATGACTCGAAAGAACTCACCGCTCGACGCTGGCTGATGTTTCAACACCTGCATCGCGGCCGCCGAAACAGAAACCGGTCGAATCGGTTTTCCATTCGCCAGAACGCCTTCGACCTGCTTCAGAAACAAAGCTGGCCCCAACGGATGGCAGGCTTTGTTGAAGAGCGCTCCGCCGCCCGACTTTTCAGGAGTGTCATACGCCGGAGCGTGCGACCCCTGATGCGCACACACGCCGCGTTGATAGAGCACTTTGCCTTTGCCCGTTTTTTGAGCTTCTGCAAGCAGCTCAACGATTCCCTTCATCCCGTCGAAGTAGACGAAGTCTTCGGCGTAGAGCAACTTCGAACCAGCTTCGCGCACGACGTCGAACACTTCCGCCAGGTAGTCCATCGACTCGCGTTTCTTCGTCGCGGCATCAGCGGTTCGCCCTTCGGCATAGCCTGGCCAGATGACCGGCGGCTTTTCGAGAACGATCACGGGGACGCCTGCCCGAGCGGCCTCCATCGTGTAAGGCCCGTGAGCAAAGTTCGCGCAGCAGACGTTGTCAATTGTCGGCCGGACGGCTTCGAGCATTTCTGCATGAGACTCAAAGGTCGCGGAAACGTTGTGCGAGGCCGCAAATTTTTCAGCGTTCTCGCGGCGTCCGGAAACCACGCCGGCCAGTTCGATCGCCACGCCATTTCGATGAGGAATCATGCCGTACGTCTTGGCCGTGTAGTCGGCGGCAAATCCCGTCCCGTTGATAGCAACCTGAATTTTCTGCATTGTCATGTGAGAGCTCTGGATCGACGGTTTGAAGTAGGCAGCGACTCAACCGAACGCCCGGTACCAATGAAGAAAGCCGGCGAGCAAACGCTCACCGGCTTTCAGATTTTCAACGTTTTCCGCAGTTATGCAGGACGAACATTTTCTGCTCGTGGTCCTTTTGGTCCGTGGCCGGCGGTGTAGGTAACCGACTGCCCTTCGTACAACTGCTCAAACTGGACGTCTTCGAGATTCGACATGTGGAAGAACATGTCGTTCCCTCCGCCTGTGTCGATGAATCCGAAGCCCTTTTCAGTCAACTTTTTGATCGTGCCGTCAGCCATTACTTCACTTCCTCAAGAAACTTGTGCAGCGATGTTCGAAACAACGAGTTCGAACCTCGGCGCTGCTATCGCCGGAAATTGTAGCGGCGACGCCTGAGAGCACAATAGGCACTCTGCGACTCTGCTCAAAATTTGAAAACAGATACCCCCTGATCCGATTTTCACCAGTACCACCGATCGTTGGCACTTCGACGTGTCGCGAAACAACATCCGGATGCTCGAATTATGACGGGGCGACGTTTGGATTCTCGTACTTTTTGGCAGTCCTCTCAGCAAATTGCGTTGCCGCGAAACGCGGATACCATCTGGCGACCCACAACGAATTCACGCGGTCGGATGCCCATTCGATCTAATAAAGACGCCATCGTCAGCAGAAACAGGTGCGAAATCATGCCCAGTCAGCGCCCTCAGGGATCCGTTACACACAACAATACCGGCAGAGTCGTCCTTGTCAGCGGCGGAGCAAACGGGATTGGCCGATCAATCTGCGAAGCGTTCGCAGGCTCCGGAGCAAAAGTGGTTTGCCTCGACGTGGACGAAGCAGCCGCAGCCGACCTGCCGGCCGGGATCGATTTCGCGCGTGGCGACACCTCGGTCGAAACCGACTGCCAGAATGCCGTGGCATTCTGTGTTGAGCAGCACGGTGGACTGGACATCCTCGTTAACAATGCCGCAATTCAGCCGCCGGCCTCGTACGTTCCGCTGGACGAATTGCCGGCCGAACTCTGGAACAAAATGCTCGGCATCAACCTGTCCGGCTACACATTTCTTGCCAAACATGCCGTGCGAGTCATGAAGCAGCAACAGAGCGGCGTCATCGTCAACATGTCCAGCGGCCAGGCACACCGCACCGCTCGTCAGGTTCCAACTTACGGGCCGATCAAAGCCGCGAATCTGCACCAGGCTCGCCAATGGGGAATCGAGTACGCCCGCGAGGGGATCCGCGTCGTGTCGGTCTCGCCCGGAGCGATCGACACGCCGCTTGTCCGAGCCAGCCTGGAAGCACAGGGCGGAGAAAAAGAACTCGCCAACCGGCACCCGCTGGGTCGAATCGGGAAACCCGCAGAAGTCGCCGCGGCCGTGCTCTGGCTCAGCAGCGCCGAGGCATCCTTCGTGACCGCTACCGATCTCGAAGTCGACGGCGGGCTCGGAGCGTTCGGCTCGTTCGCTGATCCCTACCCAATGCCGGAATAGCCCATTTTGGGAAGCATTCTGGCCCGTCGCGGGACGACTGCTCGAACATCTCTGCCACATCTGTCACACAATTATTTGCCCGCTTCGCTTCGCCGATTGGCAAGCGTCTCCAGAATCGGAGCGATCAACGCCGTCCACCCCGTCTGATGGCTTGCTCCGAGACCGCGGCCAGTGTCCGCATGGAAGTACTCGTAAAACAGTACGAGGTCACGCCAGTGCGGATCGTTGAGCAGACGGTCACCTCTCGCGTAACTGGGCCGACTTCCCGCTTCGTCTTTCAGAAACAGTTTCGACAGTCGACGACGAAGTTCGTCAGCCACCTGCTCAAGATTCATGTAGTTGCCCGAGCCGGTCGGGCATTCGACGCGAAGATCGTCACCGTAGAATCGGTGGTAACGATCCAGGGCCTCCAGCAGCAGATAGTTGAGCGGAAACCAGATCGGCCCTCGCCAGTTGGAATTGCCACCAAACATCGGGCTGTCCGATTCGCCGGGAATATATTGAACCCGGAGTTCTTCCCCGTTGATCTCATAAACGAACGGATTCTTTTCGTGATACTTCGACAGCGATCGGATCCCGAACGGCGAAAGAAACTCGTCCTCGTCCAACAGGTAGCGAAGGATTCGTTCCAGCCGTTCGCGCGTCGGAATCGCCAGCAGCCGCATCGTCCCTGGACTGCCGCCTGAACCGCCCTCATCGACATTCCGCTCCAGGCAAGTCATTTGATCAACGACGTCCTTGCGGTGCTTCAGGAACCAGTCCATCCGTTTTCTGAAACCCGGAACTTTGTCGATGGTCGCCTCTTCAAGCACGTCGACCGTGAACAGCGGAATGATGCCGACCATTGAGCGAATTTTAAGCGGAACGCTTTTACCGTCGATGTGAAGGTGGTCGTAGTAAAACCCGTCGGCTTCATCCCAGAGTCCCGTTCCGTCGAGCGAGTTCATCGCTTCAGCAATCGCCACGTAGTGCTCGAAGAATTTGGACGCGATATCCCCGTAGGCGGCGTTGTGATTCGCCAGTTCAAGAGCGATCGACAACATGCTCGAACAGTAATAGGCCATCCAGGCCGTACCGTCAGCCTGTTCGATATGCCCGCCCGTCGGCAACGGCCGAGACCGATCAAAAATTCCGATATTGTCCAGGCCGAGGAACCCGCCGGTGAAGACGTGCTTGCCGCGAGGGTCTTTGCGATTCACCCACCACGTGAAGTTAAGCAGCAACTTCTGAAAGACTCGCGAGAGAAACAACCGGTCGCGCTGCTCGGGAGGACCGGTCATCGTGTAAACACGCCAGCAAGCCCAGGCATGCACGGGCGGATTCACATCACTGAAATTCCACTCGTAGGCTGGCATCTGCCCGTTCGGATGCATGTACCATTCACGAAGAAACAGGACAGCCTGGTCTTTCGCAAAGTGCGGATCGAGATTCGCAAACGGGATCATGTGGAACGCGGAGTCCCACGCGGCGTACCAGGGATATTCCCACTTGTCGGGCATCGAGATGATGTCCCGGTTGTAAAGATGCGGCCAGTCACGGTTCCGTGGATTTTCCCGAGCGGCTGGCTCGTCGCTGCCATGCCCTGCCCCCTTGAGCCATTCGGCCACCGAGTAACAGTAAAACTGCTTCGTCCAAAGCAGCCCCGCACTTGCCTGCCGAAGGACTCGCTTTTCATCCTCAGTCAACTCGGTGGCTGAATTCTCTTCGTAGAAGCTGTCGGCTTCGGCAACCCGCTGAGCAAACACTTCGTCAAACGCATTTCCAAAATTCTCGGCGAGCGGATCGTGTTCACCGCTGAGCCGAAACTTCAGAGTGACCTCACTGCCGGCGTCAATCTGCAGTTTGTAATGAGCCGCGGCCTTCGTCCCTGCTGCCTTAACGTTGACCGCTCCGGAAAGGCCATCAACCACGTACAGGTGAAAGGCGTCTTTGCACGAAGGCTTGTGGCTGTCGGGGTCTTCCAGCCGCAACTTGTTCGTCTCGTTTTCCGTGAAGAGCCAGTCAGGCCGTTCGCCTGCCGGACCAGCATCCGCGGCAAATCGATACTGACCGAGTGTTGTATGCTCGGCAAGCAGCGTGTCGTCATCCGCCCTGCTGATTCGCGGACGGGGAATGTCGGATTCGTGAGTGTCTCCCCACGACCAGGTGTTACGAAACCAAACCGTCGGCAGCAACTCCAGCGAAGCCACTTCAGGTCCGCGATTGGCGATCGTCACTTTGATCAGGATGTCTTCAGGACCGGCCTTGGCATACTCGACAAAGACATCGAAGTATCGATCTTCGTCAAAGATTCCGGTGTCCGTGAGTTCGTACTCAAGATCGCTTCGACCGCGTTCTGCGTTGGTCGACCGAATCTTTTCGTAAGGAAACTCGGACTGAGGATACTTGTAGAGCCCCTTCATGTAGGAATGCGTCGGCGTGGAGTCGAGGTAGTAGTAGCACTCCTTGACGTCTTCGCCGTGGTTTCCCTCCGGCCCGGAAAGCCCGTACAAACGCTCCTTGAGGATCGAATCTTTTCCGTTCCACAGAGCGATCGAAAAACACAGCCGGCATTGCCGATCGGTCAGCCCCAGCAGACCGTCT
>CALDJX010000559.1 GCA_937899075.1 uncultured Planctomyces sp.
CGTAGGCCTGCTGCCAGACAGGCATCATCACAAACATTGTCATGAACAAAGAAAGTGACGTGATGACCTGCGTCGGCGGGAGTTGTTGCGTGCCGAGTGCCTGTCGCAGCAGCCCGAAGACGATCACGAATCGGATGAAACTTGTGGTCATGATCAGGATCGATGGCGCCAGACTCAGCAGCGTCATCAGAACCATGATCTTGAGTGTCGGAGTCAGACCCTCTGGCGAGAGCATCTGATCCGGATTCATTCCGAACGGCATCTGCAGTTCGGGGGCCTGTGCTGGTGCAGGAACATCGATTGCGAAGTGCTGCTGATCGACGACCGACCGGCCGCGCGGGACGCCACCGGTTTGAGCTTCGAGTGTCGACGCGCTAACGGCGAGCAGCATTAACGCAGTCGTGAGTCTGAGCGCGAAGCCTGCGAATCGAGAATCCACGGAGGGTGCGTCTTGATGCACAGTTCCGCTCGATGGTGCGTCAAGACGAACCCTGTTGATTTGGGAATCATCCGGCACGGTTTTGCTCCCGGCCGGTGGAAATGGTGAGACTGTCGACGCGTCCTGACTCGTCTCGTTGTGCTTCTTCGAAGAGTTTCTCGCCGAACTGATCTTCGAACGGGCGGCTTTCAATGACGGTTGTGGTTTTTGGCCAGAGCTTGCTGAGCCACTTTGCTGCGTCGGGCCCGGTTTGTTTTGCTGCCGCGCAGACATTGGTCAGGGAGGCGACTTCGATCGGGTCGGTGATTTCGGCGAGACTCGTCAATCCGCCGGGAGAAGATCCCATCAGAATCAAGCGGCTGCCAACTTTGATCATGTAGACCGAGTTGCGCGGGTCAACGACTCGACGACCGAGCACATCGACGGCGTCAGGTGGCAGGCCGGTGATCGCGTACGGGCTGCGTTTTAGAAACAATTTTGCGAGGCCGAGCACAAACACCAGCAGGACAACCAGCACGGCGAGAAACGCTCCCGCGGAGGAGCCCCCGGTTTGTCCGGTCGTCGACGTTTCGCCGTTTGCCGATGTTGGCCCCGAGTTTCTTTTCAGCGGAGTAACGGGGCGTGTCGGCGACGGCGTCTCGGACAGGACGTCAGGAAAGGGCGATGCGTTGTCGCGTTGAGCGTTTTCAGGGAACGTCTGAAGGTGTCGCGGATTTGCGCTTCCGGATTCCTGCGGGCCACCGTTTGAGAGTGTTTTGGCTGTGTTGGCACCGGGGCTGGCTGAGAATCTGCCGTCCTGTGCCGAAAGATTCGCGGCGCCGGATGCGCACAAAATCAGCGCACCAAACAGCGAAAACGCGATGCGTTGCCTGCACTCCATTGCCTGTCCCTCGTGGAACCCTCCCGGTTCCATTCCCGGTGCCGGCGAAATTGGGCACTCGGGACAGGGCGTTGTCCTCGATTTCCGAGGATCAGGTCAATGTCAGAACCGTGCAACGGCCTGTCGGCAAGTTGCCAGACTCAGCGGAAGCACTTGATCGCGAGGCCGGACAGCGCGCTCAGGAATCGGCCGCGAATTAAGTTCCGGATTTCCGACCACGTCATGCCCGCGCAGGCGGGCACCCAGTTTTTTTCAATCCGCTGTGAGGTTCGCGGGGTTCCCGCCTGCGCGGGAATGACTGAAACTAACCATTCGTGGTTCAAATCGTGAAGTTATTTCGGGACCGATCCTCAGGAATCGGCCGCGACAATCTCGACGATTCGCACGCAGAACTTGTCGTTGAGGACCAGGACTTCGCCGCGAGCGAGTAGACGACCGTTGACGACGATGTCGATTGGGTCTCCAGCCAGCTTATCGAGGGGAACGACGACGCCTTTTCGCATCGACATGACCTCGTCGATCAGCAGTTCAGCTCGGCCGAGTTCGATGTGGACGTTCATCTGAACGTCGTCCAACATGCCGATGCTGAAGGCTTTTTCGTTTGATTTTTCCGCGTCGGTGCCCAGATCTGCGAATTCGAACGGCTTCGCGTCGTCGAGTCCCGACCGAACATTCGAGCCGCTTACCGATGTGCCGCTCATGGCCGCTTCGAGTCCGGCGTCGACTTCGTTCAGCAACTCGTTCGCGCGTTCTTCGGCAGACATTTCGTCGAGACCTGCTGTCGAAGACGGAGCTCCAGCTTCGCCGACTGTTGACGAAGCGGCACCTTCAGCGGGTCCGCCTCCGTTGGCTTTGTCCAGGATCGCCTGAATGTCGTCGGCGCCAGGTTTTTCTTCTTCGGAATCCACGTCCCTGCTTCCTTCCGATCTGCCTGTCCCACGGCTGTTTCATGGCTCGCTCATCCGTTGTCGGACGAACCTCGAACAGCCTGGAACTCCTACTGCTGGATCGTCTTATAATCGTTGAACACGATGCTGACGACATAACTTTGCCGCAACACTCGGTTGACTTCTTCTCGAACCAGACGTTTCAGTGTACTGAGTCACGAATCTGTCAGGTCTTCCATCGTTGCGCTGCGGAAGATCGTCTCGATCGACTCTCGAACTCTCACTTTATGGGATGAAGTGACTTTGTCCTTGAACTCGCCTTCCTGATCGCTGGCCAGTAGAGCGTGCACCTTGAACGAAATGTGCATGACTGTGTCGGCAGCCGCAGTCGTGTTGGTCACGCTGAAGCTGTGAACTTCCACTTCGACCAGTTCATCTTCGTCGTTTTCTGGCTTCGGGTCTTCTTCGACTGGCATGGTCTCAGTCGCCGCGGCATCGGCCGCTCCGTTTGAGCCCACACCAAGAAACAGAAACAGGCCGGCTTCGCCAAGCATGGCCACCACGACCAGAACCAGAATCTTCATCTTTCCGCCGCCGGATTTCTTCTTGACGACTTCTTTGCCCTCAGCTCCTTCTTCTTCGACTTCTGGTTCATTCTCGTCAGCCATCTCGCGCCCCTTAGCATACAACGATCAAATCAAATGGGCCGCGAGACCGAAACGCTCTCTCGATACGAGTTCGCTTTTATCCGGGATCAGGCGGCGCCAGGTAAGAATCTATTGTGAAGACGTCGACCCGCCGGTTGTGACGCCGGTCCTCGATATTCCTGGTGACGATGCGTGGCTCGGCATCGCCAGCTGCGCTCACAAGAATCCGACTGGGGTTGATATCATTCTCAATTAGATACTTGGCCACAGAACTCGCTCTGGCAAATGAAAGATCGTGTTGATCGCGAAACTGAGGCTTTCGCCTCACAGGTTCAGCAAAAGAATGCCCACGCACGATGACGCGATTGGGGACGCGTTTGATGGCTTCGAGGATCCGGTTCAGATTTGAGACCGAGTCGTCACCCAGTTCGGTCGAAAACTGATCGAATTCGAGCGAGCCGCCGACGGTGACAATTTCGCCGTGATTCACCGTCTCGACCGACTGCTCGGGGCCACCGCCGCCAGCGGAATCGATGCTGCCTTTCTCAAGGCCAGTTTTCTTATTCTCGCTTTTCGAACTCATGTGTTCGTAGTCGCTGCGACTGTTGAACGTTCGGCCAGGGACACCGGAAGTGCCGTCCATCGGCCCGAAGACCTCTTTATACGAGTTCAGCGCGGCGCGGTTCTTGCCTTCGTCCTTCAGCTCGCTCATCGAGACAAGCATGATGAAGAAGGTCAGCAGCAGCGACATCATGTCGCCATAGGTGACGACCCATTCCGGGACGCCTGGTGGGGCATCTTCTTCCATCGTTCAGCACCGCTTGCGAGTTTGGAGAACACCGAGAGGTCCTTCTCGTCCATTAGCCGCGTGAGTTGATCTCACGCAGCATCCTTAACGGCACGTTCTTTCTGCGAGAGGAACGTAGACAGCTTCTGGTCGACGACTCGTGGATTATCGCCGTTCTGAATGGCAAGAATCCCCTGCACGACGACCTCGCGAATCTGCATTTCTTTCTTCGCGTAGTAGATCAACTTGTCCGCAAACGGCAGCGCGATCACGTTCGAGACGAGGGCTCCGTAAAGCGTTGTCAAAAGAGCGACTGCCATACCAGGACCAATGGCCGCTGGGTCGTCCATATTTCCCAGCATGATGATCAGACCGAGTAGCGTCCCGATCATGCCGAAAGCCGGGGCGTATCGGCCAAGAGTTTCCAGGAGTCCTTTACCAGCGCTGTGGCGGGCGGCGGTCGCCTGCATTTCCGAACGCATGACACTTTCGATCAGCTCCGCCGGGCTACCGTCAACCGCCATCTGAATGCCCAGCAGAATGAATGGGTCTTCTATGTCGGCGGCTTTGTTTTCGAGGGCCATCACTCCTTCTTTTCGAGCGATCTCGGCACACTCGACAAGCGTTTTGATTGCTGGAGTCATGGCCGGAGGGTTCGGCAGGATCGCCTTCTTGATGACGATCGGCATCGTCAGAAACGGACCCATCGGGTAAGCGATCATCGTCGCGGCAATACCACCACCGACCACGACGGCCAGAGACGGATAGTCGATGAATGCCCCGAACGACGAACCAGGAGCAATCGCGATCGCTCCGAGCAGCAGCGCGATCGTCAGGACGATTCCGATGATTGTCGCTTTGTCCATAGTTCGATCGTCCGCTCAATTCCTGCTGCAATCTGAAGGTTGACTTCTCCGTCCACGTCACTCCGCAAGGCTCTTACGCCGCCGGAGCAAGTCGAACGAGGCGCGAGTACGAGATCGATCGACTGACGACCTCTTCCAGCGACTCTTTCACGATAAAGCGATCGTCGGTCGTCAGCGTGACGTAAGTGTCTGGTCGACTTTCGACGTACCGAATCAACTCGGCATTCACGACGAACTCTTCACCGTTCAGTTTTGTGAGTTTGATCATCGAACAGCCTCAGAAATGAATTCTGCTCAAACGGTGGTTCAGCCGCCGTGCGTTAACGACCAAGAACCAGCAGTTCGTCAACAAGCTGCTGCACAGAACTGATGACTCGGGCATTCCCCCGATAGTTGGTTGACGAGACGATCAGGTCGACAAGGCTTCGGCCGACGTCCGTGTTTGACAGCTCAATCGCTCCTGCCCGAATGCTGCCTGTACCCGTCTGGCCTGGGATTGTGATCTGGGCAGGGCCGGAGCTGACGCCTTCGAACAGTGTTCCGCCGCCGTTTTCGACGAGTCCCAGAGGGTTCGAAAATCGTGCAAGTACCATCTGGCCGAGCGATCGGATGACGCCGTTGGTGAAGACGCCACTGACGATCCCGGCATCATTGATGTTAAAGCTCGTTAGTGAACCAGCCGGTGCACCGTCCTGCGAAAGCAATGACAGCGACCCGGACGAACCCAGCTCGGTCAGTCCCGAGATTCGTGACAGGTCCACGTCAACGATCATCGTCTTGGCCGCTGTGGATTCGCGATCGATCGTGATTTCGGCGACCGAGTCTCCCGCGATTTCGCCCGCCTCGTTCAATGTGAACGTGCCAGTGCTCAGGTTAGTGTTGAGATCGCTGTCCTGGCTGCTTTCGAAGTAGTACCGGTAGGTGGTCGACGTAGCGGATTTGGATTCAAGTACCGCATGCATGCGGACCAGGACCTGTTCACCCAACGAGTCAAACACGGGAAAAGTAGCCAGCGTGCTCTCGCCGATGCCTTGTCTGGTCCGTGAAAAGCCGAGGTCGATCGCGGTAGCCCCTGACTGACCGAGACCAACTTGTGACTGCCGGAGGCGTGCGGGGGTGATCTCTGCGGATTGCGATGTTCCAGCATTGGAGACCACTTCGATCCGTCCGTCAGCCGTGATGTTGACACCTGCCGGCCCGAACGGGTCACCAGGTACGCTAGCTGATGGTTCCAGACCAAGTGCCTCACTCAGAAAGGTCGCAAACTCGGCAATGGTAGAGGTCGCTGTGATGTCGAATGCGACGGGATCGTAGTCGGCCCCGCCTTTTCGTGGCGTGAAGTTCAGCAATTCTCCAGCGACAAAGGTCGGTGCGCCTCCGACTGTTTTTCTGGCATCTGTAAGCAGGCTCGCCCCGGTGATCGCTGCTCCGGCACCGTCGAATAGTTGGACGGACTGAACGACTTCTGACTCGGTCGCAACAACGGCGGCCTCATCGGTTCTGATTGAACCTTCAACCACAACGTTCTTCGTCTCCTGAGCAACGTTCAATTTGCCGAGCGGAATCTCGATGTTTACTAACTGAGTCGACACGATGTTGAACTGGTCATCGATGCCGTAGCCCTTAACTCTCAGTCCGTCAGCATTAACCAGTTGGCTCTGGTTATTCAGCGTGAAGTTTCCGTTTCGCGTATAAACCTGCCCTTCGTTCCCGCTGAGCACGAAGAAGCCTTCTCCTTCGATCGCCAGGTCCGACGGACTTGTGCTTGTCGTGATCGCACCTTGCGAGAAGTCGCGACGGATAGCGGCTGTTGTCGAACCCAGGCCGACCTGTCGGGGATTCGTTCCACCATTCAGACCTTGTGGGGCGGACCCGACGCTGAGCGTTCGTGACAACTGTGTCGTGAACTGAACCGCGGATGATTTGAATCCGTTCGTGGCGGCGTTGGCGATGTTGTTGCCGATGACTTCGATGGCTGTTTCGTTCAGCGTCAAGCCATTGAGCGACGTATTGAGAGCCGTTGTCAGACCCATGAGTTCCCCCTCCATTGGTCAGAATGCGGCGTCCAGTTGCCGCTCGCTGCGCGATTGCCGTAGCTCTGTTTGCAGAGTCAGGTTGTTTTGAACACGGTGTCGTTGACCGCACACAAATTACAGCGCTGTGGGTTGTATCGACCGCGTCGAAGCACCGCTGAAACGCATGTGCGAAGTGGAGGGATAGACCCGCCTGGCCAGGGGTTCTGCCGGTCGCGGCCCGCATCAACACGGCTTACGCCAGCCTTCGTCGTATCGGCAGTGCGCATCAGACGTCGGTCAGGCAACGACGATTCTGTTGGGCCGCGAGTCGTCTGCCTCCCCGCGGCCAGTGTTTGCCCGTATTGCGGGATTCCCCAACGGCGAATCAACCCACGCCCCGATCAGTGCCGCATACTTTCCTGTCGAACTGGAAAAGGTGCGCAATTTGTATGGCTGGCGTTGAGTTTTCCGAAGAGTGCGACAAGTCATGCATCAACGGAGCGGCACAGTGGACGACTTCGACGACATCATCAAAGAGTTTCTTGTGGAGAGCTACGAGGGTCTTGATCAACTCGATCGTGACCTCGTGGCCCTTGAAGACGCTCCCGAAGATCGTGAATGCCTTGACAGTATTTTTCGAGCCGTGCATTCGATGAAAGGGGCGTCGGGGTTTCTGGCGCTTCCGAAACTGGAACGAGTTGCTCATGTCGGCGAGAACCTGCTGGTTCCGCTTCGCGACGGCGAGCTGCAACTCAACCACGATATCGCTGATGGCCTGCTTGGGATGGTCGACGCGTTACGGGACATCCTTGGGAATATCGAGGCCGACGGTTCGGAAGGCGACAACGACTACGAAGACCTCACTGCCCGTTTAGCGACGTTGCTTGATGATCGCCCGGATGGTTGTGACGCCGTCCCATGCTCGGCGGAAGCCGCGGGAGGTTTGAGTGAGGATGAGGTTTCTGAAGTTGTTGCCGAGTTGAATGTTCCTGCTCCATCGTCACTTGAAGTTAACGACGAGCTGGCAGCGAAGCCGCAAAGAATTCACGCGACACCTCGACCGTTGAAGAAGCTGAATAAGGCAACAAAAAAGGTACCGCCGAATAGCGACACAACACGCGTTGCCGAGCAGGCCGTACCAGAAGTGTCTGATTCTCAGTCGGAAGAACCTGTTCAGAAACCGGTGTCGGATGTCGGCAAGGTGGCTGAAGCACCAACGCCGGTGGTCGCGACAGCTGCCAGTCAGTCGATCGGTAACTCCGGTCAAACGGTCAGCAGATCGCTCGTCGAAGCGACGACGAAGAAGCCGTTCGGCGGCAGTGAACGATCAACTTCACTGGCCGACTCAACTGTCCGTATTGACGTCGAGCTGCTTGACAAGCTGATGAATCTCGTCGGTGAGTTGGTACTGGTCCGCAACCAGATTCTGCAGTTCAGTCGTATCACCGAAGACGATTCAGTGATTGCCGCGTCGCAGCGTTTGAACCTGATTACGACCGAGTTGCAGGAAGGCGTCATGAAGACGCGCATGCAGCCGATCAGTAATGCCTGGAGCAAGCTGCCGCGAGTCGTTCGCGATCTGGCGTCGTCATGTCACAAGCGAGTTGAAGTTTGCATGGAAGGAGCCGACACGGAGCTCGACAAGACAATTCTTGAAGCCATTAAAGATCCGCTGACTCACATTGTCCGGAACTCGGTCGACCACGGCATCGAGCTACCTGACGTCAGAGTCGCGAATGGTAAAACTCCGGAAGGAACATTGTGTTTGCGAGCGTTTCATGAAGGTGGGCAGGTCAACATCGAGATTGTTGACGACGGAGCCGGAATCAACGTCGACTGCGTTCGTGAAAAGGCCATCGAGAAAGGTCTGATTTCTGCGGAACACGCTGCCGGAATGAACGACCGCGAGCTGACCAATCTGATTCTTCTTCCGGGCTTCTCAACGGCCGCTGCCGTGACCAATGTGTCGGGCCGCGGCGTTGGCATGGATGTCGTCAGGACAAACATCGAACGCATCAGCGGAACGCTGGACATTCAAAGTGTGCAGGGCGAGGGGACGACGCTGCGGATCAAGATCCCTCTGACGCTTGCGATCGTGCCAGCGTTAATCGTCACCACGAGCGGAGATCAGTACGCGATTCCGCAGGTCAGTCTGCTGGAACTTGTACGGTTGGAAGGCGATCGTGGCAGAGACGGCATCGAGTTCATGCACGACGCTCGCGTTTATCGATTGCGGGGAAACCTGCTGCCGCTGGTTTATCTCGACGAGCAGCTCGGTTTACGGGCCTGCCGAAAACGCGGTGACCATGACGAGGTCGTCAACATTGTTGTCCTGCAGGCTGATGATCGACAGTTCGGCCTGGTCGTCGACGCGATCACTGACACACAGGAAATTGTCGTCAAGCCACTGGGGTCACACTTTAAAGGTCTCTCGACCTACGCCGGCACGACGATCATGGGTGATGGCACTGTCTCGCTGATCCTTGACGTCCTCGGTCTCGCTCAGAAAGGCCATGTCCTGACTGAACAACGTGACCGTGTTCATGCCCAGGGTTCAGCAGGCTCGGCCGACCAATCATGCGATCTGCAGTCGATGCTGATCGTGGATCCCGGCGACGGCAGTCGCGCGGCGATCGATCTGTCGGCGGTTGCTCGACTCGAAGAATTTGGTGAATCACAGATCGAGCGATCCGGCCACCGCGAGGTCGTGCAGTATCGCGGTCAGATTATGCCGCTGATTCAACTTGAAAGTGGCTCGAGCTGCGGAGCTTCGCAAGTCGAACAGTCTCGCAGACACACCGTCGTTTATTCCGCTGGTGAAAGAAGCGTTGGTGTCGTTGTCGGCAAGGTTATCGACATTGTTCACGACCGATTCGTACAGAGTAATGGCGAGTTGCCCAGCCGCTGCGTGATTCAGGATCGAGTGACGGAGATCATCGATCTGCGAGAACTGGTCGGTCGAACCTGCCCCGAATTCATGGCGAACTGACGACGATGCCAGAACCATCCCGTGTCAAGTCACCACCGAATCACGAACTGCCTCAAATGCAGAAAAGTAAAGAACAACTCATGGCTGACAAAGAGTCGTACTGCACATTCCGAGTCGACGAATTGTACTTCGGTGTTGAGGTCTGCCAGGTACAGGAAGTGATTCGGTATCAGCACACAACTCGCGTTCCACTTGCACCGGCAGTGGTGCAGGGGTTGATGAATCTGCGGGGGCAGATCGTGACGACTTTGTCGCTGCGGGAACGTCTGGGGATGTCACCGGCGGATGCGGACAGTCGGCCGATCAACGTTGTGATTCGAACATCCAATGGGCCAGTCAGCCTGCTTGTTGACGAAATTGGTGACGTCGTGGAGGTCGATCAGGAACTCTTCGAACCGGCGCCGGAAACGTTGCAGGGCGAGCATCGTGAACTGATTCGCGGGGCGTTCAAACTGGAAGGGCGACTCCTGCTGATTCTTAATACAAGCAAGGTCGTGAGCATCGCCGCGCATGAGTCCTGTCAGATCAGAAACGTGGGGTAAGCCGGCGACAATCGAAAATCTATTCTCACAACAACATAAAACGTTCGAGGGAGTTGTTACTGATGTCACTTTGCAACATGACCGTTCGGCTGAAAGTCTACGCACTGGTCGCGGTCTGCGCCATCACCTTCATTGGTTTTGGAGTCTGGTCAGCCAGCACTCTGAATATCGCGAAAGTTCACGGCCCCTACTACAACCGCATCGTGCAGGATAAGAATCTACTCGCGGACATTCAGCCGCCTCGGAATTACATTATCGAGTCGTACCTGATGGCTTTGCACATGGCGAACGAAGTCGCCGAGGGAGCAGATGCCGCGACGATTCAAGCTAACGTCGAACGTTGCGGCCGGTTGAAAACCGAATTTGATGACCGGCACGCCTTCTGGGTCAAAGATTTGCCGGACAGTGAAGTGAAGCAGATCAAAACGGTGGACTGCTTCGTTCCGGCTACTGAGTTTTATCGAGTGATGAGTGACGAATTCATCCCGGCCTGTGTGAACGGCGACAAGGAACAGGCACAGCGACTCGCTCGCGGACCCTTGCGGAAACATTACGAATCGCACCGCGAATCGATCGACAAAGCGGTGGTCATGGCCATCGAACGAGCCACCCAGGATGAAGCGGCAGTCGAAGAGATCGTGACCAGCCGAGTTCAGTGGTCGATCGCTTACCTTGTCGGAGCTCTGGGGCTCATCGGCGGATTCGGGTGGTACGTCGCTCGCGAAACGGTCAATTCATTACGCAGTTCAGCAACGCGGTTGCAGCATCTGTCGACTCACGAATTGACTGAGGTCAGCCAGCAAATGCGTCAGAACGCCGCGAAGACTGCTGACCAGGCAACGATGGCCAGCGGAGCGGCCGAACAGGTCAGCGCGAATGCTCAATCGCTGGCCACGGCTGTGGAACAGTTTGAAGCCAGCATCCGGGAAATTGCCGGCAATGCGTCGCACGCTGCGAGTGTCTCCCGCAAAGCTGTCGACGCGGCCAATCAGACCACCTGTACGATCACGCGACTCGGCGAAAGCAGCGCTGAGATTGGGAACGTCATCAAGGTCATCAGCTCGATCGCCGAGCAGACCAACCTGCTGGCTCTGAACGCGACGATCGAAGCGGCTCGGGCTGGTGAAGCTGGCAAAGGCTTCGCAGTCGTCGCCAACGAAGTCAAAGAACTGGCGAAGGAAACCAGCAAAGCGGCCGAAGACATCATCAGTCGAATCGGCACGATTCAATCTGACACTCACGAGGCTGTGGCTGCGATCGGCCGAGTGAGCGACGTCATTTCGCAGATCAACGAAAATCAGAATGCGATCGCGGGAGCCGTTGAAGAACAGACCGCGGTGACCTCGGAAATTTCACGCAACATTGCTGAAGTCGCGATCGGTAGTGGTGAAATCGCTCGCAGCGTTTCCATGGTCGCCGAGACGGCGCACAGCACAACGGGTGGTTCGGACCTGACCCTGAAAACTGCGTTCGACATTGAATCCATGGCTGCCGAACTGATGGCTCTGGTCGATCAAAGTGTCCCGGTAATTCGCAGAGATGGAACGGGTCAATCTTCTGGATCTGACCGAAGGAAGTACGTCGTTTCAGATGCCCGGGAAACCGTCTTTGCCGAATAGGCATTTGCGGCTTCACAGGTTGGCCAGCGAAATGTGCTGACGCCGAGCCAGGTTTTGCAAAGGTAAACTCAAAGTGAACAGACCCATCCGAGTCATGCTCTGCGACGACTCAGCAGTCATCAGACGCCTGGTGAAGGGAGCGCTGACGGCGGACCCTCAGTTGGAAGTCGTCTACGAAGCGACGAACGGTCAGGATGCGGTCGACAAAGTGGGCAGCACGCGTCCCGACGTTGTCATCCTGGATGTGGCGATGCCCATCATGGACGGCATCGACGCTGCTCGCATATTGCGCAGACGAAGCCGGACGCTGCCGATCATCATGTTCAGCTCGCTGACCGGCCCGGGAGCCCAGGCGACGATGGACGCTCTGGCTGCCGGCGCCAGTGACTTTGCGATCAAACCCTCAAACTCGAACAGTTTTCAAGCGGCGACGGAGTTGGTTCAGAAAGAGTTGATCGGAAAAATCAGAACCCTTGTCGGCATTCCAGAGGAAACTGAAGAAGAGACCGTAACACCAGTATCGACTTCGGTGGGGCAGAGGGCCGAGACGTCATCAGGGCTTCGGCC
>CALDJX010000560.1 GCA_937899075.1 uncultured Planctomyces sp.
AACCACTGTTGTCTCGGTTTTCTCTTTGGTCATTTCTGACCAAGTTCTTCCTATGTGTGGAGGCTGCCATGTCACGTCGTCGAGGTTTTACGCTGATTGAGTTACTGGTGGTGATTGCGATTATTGCAATCCTGGTTGCCCTTCTGCTGCCTGCTGTTCAGCAGGCGAGAGAAGCGGCTCGTCGCACACAGTGCAAAAGTAATCTGAAGCAGATCGGCATCGGCCTGCACAATTATCACGATGTCTTCAGTGTGCTGCCGCCAGGGACGTCGCCTCAACGGACTGGTGCGAATAACAATCGTGTTCGAGCTAATGCTGAATCCTGGGGATGGTCGGCGTTCATTCTGCCACACATTGATCAGTCTGCACTTGCGGAAGAGTTGAACATCAACGGGTTGACGTTAACTGAGGCATTAAATGTAGCTCAGGCAGCTGGCACACTCGACGTCTCGTTCCCCGGGCTGACGGTTTACCAATGTCCGAGTGATACGACGGGACCTCGTCTGAAGACTGGAATGAGAAGGACTCATTTTAACGGTAATTCCAATGTGCCAAATAGTTGGCGGCCGCCGACGCTGAATTACCCTGGTTCGACAGGTGGAGTTTCAGGTGACTTGCGGGCTCCGCGACAGCAGAACCATCGGCATCCGCTGGGGATTTTCTACAATGGGAGTAAGATCAAGTTTCGTGACATCACCGATGGTACGACCAACGTCTTTATGGTTGGGGAGCGTGAAAAGCGTTGTGGTGCCGGTGTGTGGATGGGGGCTCGAAATCCTGATGGCAACGGAGTGCACGGAAATGATTATCACTTAGCTCGCACACGACAGGTGCTCAACGATCCTGTAAACACAGGTGACGACCGTTGCACGGACGGATTCAGCAGTGTGCATGTCGGTGGTGCACACTTTTTGATGTGCGATGGAGCGGTGAAATTTATCAGCGACAACATCGAGCACAACAACGCAGGAGCAGGTGAAAGTCAGGATCAAGGAGTTAATCTTGGCGGGATTGCAAATCTGGAAGCGTTCGGGACGTATCAGCGACTCGGAATGAAAGATGATGAACTCGTTCTCGGTGATTTTTAATCCGTCTCTATTCCGGGCTTAGCCTGGAATGTCTCTCAGTCGCCAGTTATCACGTGACCAGCAAGATTTTCAGGCATCAGTTGGTAGTCAATGGATTAATTCTCATTGACAATTCAGTGCATCGGTGAAGCCGATGCACCGCTTCTGTAGCCTGTCGCAGTGCTGTTAATAAGTAGCCGGTCTCTCGTTTAGAGAGAGGCCGGCTACCTGCTTTTTTTTCATGTTGGCTTGCTTGCGCGTGTTCGAGATTCGTTGCTCCAAATGCGGTGGCGAGGCTCGGGCCTGCTGATTCTTCAAAGGAACTGAACGATGTCGGGTAAACTTGTTGCTCGTGCAGCCTTGTGCTGTGTTTCTGCTTTGTTGGTTACAGGGTGTGGTCGTAGTGACCTTCCAGAGTTAGGCACGGTTTCGGGAACTGTAACATTAGATGGCCAGCCGCTGGCGGACGCGATTGTGAATTTTACTCCCGTTCAGGCCGGCCGGCCGTCGACAGGGCAAACTGATTCTTCTGGACATTACACTTTGCTCTACGTGGCCGACGTTGAAGGCGCCGTTGTTGGTAAACACTCAGTAACCGTCGAGCGGATTGTGACCAGTGAGGCCGACGATCTTCCTGACGATCCAGCGGATCTGGAAGAAGGCCAGGTAATGATCGAACCGCTGCCGGATGGTGCGATTGATGGTTCGATCGTGAAGGAAGTCAAGGCAGGGGACAACGCCATCGACGTTGCAATTAGCGCCGGGTCGTGATGCGGATGTCCGTGAAGGCGTTAGCTGCTCTCGACGGTGCGGCGGCTGGCGGCGCGTCCTTCGTCTTCGCAGGCGGGCCAGGTCAGGCGGAAGCGGGTGCCCTGGTTGGGCTGGCTGTCGAGAATGATCTGTCCGCCGTGCTCGCGGAGAATCTTCTGGCTGACGGCAAGGCCGATGCCTGTTCCGCGAGCGCCTTTATTTGACTCGAAGATGCTGAAGAGTTTTTCGAGCTGCTCTTCGGGAATGCCGGGTCCGTTGTCGGCCACTTCGACCCAGACGTCCATCTTGTCAGAAGATGTGCCGGTGCGGATTTCAACGATTCCTCCCTGTTCATTCTCCAAAGCGTCCAAAGCGTTGATGACGATATTCAGGGCGGCCCGGTGGATTCCCTCTGAGTCGAACATCGCTGTCGGCATGTTTTCACCAAGGGCCAGCTGAAGCTTGACTCCGATTTCATCGGCGCGGGTCTGCATGAGTTCGTGAATTTCGGCGATCAGCTCATTGAGGTTGCCGGGTTCGAGGTTCAGTCGTCGCTCAGCACTGAACGACAGCATGTCCATGACGAGGTGGTTGATCCGTTCCTGATTCTTTTCGACGATCGACCAGCCTTCCTGGATTAATGATTCGTCGTGACCTTGCAGCCCCATGTCGATGAGGTAACTGCCGCCTCTGATGCCTTGCAGAATATTCTTGGTGTGGTGACTGAGGATCGCGATGGTCTGCCCGACCGCTGCGAGGCGTTCTGCTTTGACGAAGGCATCCTGGTAGCGGTGGTTCTCGAGGGCGAGTGCCGCCTGTCGCCCGATAGCGGCCATCAGGTTGAGTTGCGCATCGGTAAACTTGCTGGCGATCGGCTGGCCCGGCGCAAGGCCATTCTGTGAAACTCGCGTATCAACATAGATGACACCCATCAGCTCGTAGTGGCCAGGCATGGGGACGCACATTGCTTCGCGGATGCCTTCCTGGACGATGCTGATTCCGCTGGCGAAGCGGCTGTCAGCTCGCGCGTCGGAAGTTCGCACGCCCTGGCCTTTCCGGACGACATAATCAACGATGCTTGTGGAAACTGGCATTCGGCTGACCATCGTTCCGCCCCTGGCGTGTGCGACAGCTCGCGGCTCCAGCTTCTTGGTTTCAGAATCGCTGACAAGAATGCAGCCTCGGTCTGCACCGACCGCTTCCAGTGACGTGTCCAGGATTCTCTGCAGGAGCTGCTCAAGCGAGAGTGTCGAGCTGACCATTTCTTCAGATATTCGATACAGCAGGCGAAGCTGTGCGAGTGTTTCGTCCGCCTGCTCGTGGCTGCTCGGCGTTGCTTGATCAAGCAGGCGGCGGCCGGCATCGAGGCCAACCTTTGACACGATTTGCGACGCGTCGTCTCCTGAATGTGGAGCAACGAAATCAACGGGCACGTCTTTGTTGGATTCGGTTGGCTCGGCAAACAGCAGCACTGTGCTGCCAACCTGAATCTGATCACCAGTTGCCAGCCGGTGGCTCTGGATCGAGATTCCGTTGGCGAAGGTTCCGTTTGAACTGTTCCGGTCAGACAGCACAAAGGCACCGTCGTCGTACGCGATTGACGCGTGGTTGCGAGACATTTCCGTGTCGAGAATTCGAATGGCGTTCGTCACGCCTCGACCGATGGTTGCCGCGCTTCCGTCGACTTCGAAACGGGCTCCCTGATCGACGCCTCCGATGACCAGTAGTGTCGCTTTGGGCACGGGCTGACTCCCAGCGTTCTGTCGAAATTCAGGCGGTAGTTCAAAGACGACGGCTTTCGACATCACGTTTGCGATCGTCGGTGGCCGGTGAGGATTTTATCCGACCATCGGCATCGAATCATCGTCCAGGCGACGGATTCACCAGGAATGGAAGATTCGCGAGAGGATTCTGCCAGCAAAATGGTCGAGCTGTCCTGAATGTTCTGACTGGGCATGTCTCTGAGAATCTGGCGCACGCGCCGGAGTCCGAGAATCGGGGTCCGTAACGCATGTTGACACTTTCACGCGTAACGGCCGATACTTCTGGCCCTGTCTTGAGTTGGGACGATTCTGTCCCGACGACCTCTTGATGCCTTCACTCCGCGATTCAGGCAGAAAACTCACCGTTTTCGGTACCGCCTGATTTCTGCTTCCCACGTCGTAACTCTCTCAAAATCGCTCGATTCACACTGGCTTTGTCCAGTCTGGAGGAATTCGCGCATGTCCAATGACGATAGTCAGCTACTGATGCAGGCCAGCCAGATCGCCGGCAACCTGCGCGAGCGTATGGTCGAGCAGAGTCGACGAGAGAGTCATATCGCCGACCAGCTGGCCTCGCTGGATCAGGAGCAGCGGCAGCTTCGCCTGGCTCAACAGCAGTTTGAAGAGGACCGGCAGGATCGTGATGCGGCGCTCAAGCGTCGTGAAGGTGAGTTCGCAGCGAAGCTGGCCGACGCGGAACAGTTACTGACCGAATTGCAGACTCGCGAGGACGAAGTCGAACGCGGGCATGGGCAGTTGGAGATTGCTCGGAAGCGACTGGCTGAAGAATTGGCTCACCAGTTGGATGTTGATCGGGCTGCGCTGCGTCATGCGAAGCAACTGGCTGAGGCTGAACGCAAGGACCTGGCTGCTCAAGCAGAAAAGCTACGCGAAGATCACCAGTCTTTGATGCGGCAGGTTCGTCGCGATCTGGAAGTCGAACGTCGGCGAGTCCGTGCTCAGACGGTGTCAGACATCGAAGCCGAGCAGGCGGCGTTCGAGGGGCAGAAGGCTGAGTGGAATGAAAAGAAAGCTCGCGAAGAATCCGATCTGAAACGCGAGGCAGAAGTTCATCGGCAGGCTGTCGTGCAGATCGAACGGGACCTCGCCGCTGAGCGGCAGAGTCACCTGGCTGAGATCGAGCGTCGCAAGGCTGCACTGGTCGCACTGTCTGACGAAGAGCGGGCGAGCGTTCAGCGTGAACGTGACGAAGTTCAAAACGAAATTGCTGCCACGCGGGAAGAATTGGAGCAGGCTCGACAGGAGCTTGAGAAGCTTTCGCTCGATGCTGAGGCAACGCTCGCGCAGCGGCGAGTCGAATTGGAGTCTCAGGCCAAGGCTGCCCACGACGCAGCGCTGGCCGAGGTCAGGACAAGCTGGAGCAAAGAACGTGATGAATTGCGACGTCAGCTCTGCCTGGATATTGAAGGTGAAAGAAGACTTCTGGAAGAACAGGTGGCCGAGTTCGAGACTCGGCAAAAGAGAGACCAGGCCGCGCTGGACGAGGTCCGCGAAACACAGGAAGCAGCACTGCGTCTATCTCGGACGGAACTCGTCGAGGATCGCCAGAAGGTCACTGAGGAACTTCAGCTGGAACGAGGTCGTCACGACGCCAGCCTGACAGCGGCGCGTGGTCAGTTTGAGGCTGAAATTCAACATCGGCTCAAAGCGGTCGACGAGCAACTCGCCGAAGAGAAAGTGAAACTCGAAGAACAGAAACTGGAGCATCGGCACGTTGTTGACAAAACGACGGCAGAACTGAACGAAGCTCGAAATGCCTTTGAACAAGAACGTGCTGAATGGGATGAACTCGTCCATGTTCAGAAAGAGTTGCTTGCTGACCAGCATCGAGAGACGCAGTCAGGGACTCACACGCTGGACGTCAGACGGCAGAAGTGGCAGGCCGAGTTTCAGCGTGGCGAAGCGCTGACGAGCAAACGGCAGCGACAGCTTCTGCGGTTTCGAGAAGTGCTTTCCGAAAGGGAACGATCACTGGCTCGTGAGGAAAACGTTCGTCAAAAAGCTCGCGAGCAGTTTCAGGCAGAGCTCGCTGCCGATCGTGAAAAGCTGACTGAAGAGCGGGCTGACCTGGAGCGTCAGTGGAAGACGTTGGAAACCGCGAAGAGCGAACAACTCAGCAAGCTTGATCGTGAACGGCAAAAAGTTGACGAGCGATCGTCGCGGCTTGACAGGATGCGGCAGGAACTCGAGCAGATGAGTGTTGTGAATCTTGAATCACGGCTCGCGGCGGAAGAAGCGATGGCCGAGCTGATGGCCAATGTTGACGAACGGGCCGCGAAGGAAAGAGTCGAAGAAGTTCGCGCGGTCGTGGCGGGTCAGTTCCGGCAGTTGCAGTCGACCGACGGGGGTTCCGATAAAGAGACCGCTCGGCTGGTGGCGATTGCTCAAGGCCGGCTGGAAGAAGAGGACGAGCGACTCCGTACGGATCGCGATTCGTTCCTTCGGCGGATGAACGAGCGGGAACGTGAGTTGCACGAGCAGGAAGCACGACTCGAAAATCGAGTGAACGACTGGGAGCAGAGAGAATCCCGCTGGCGTCACATGCGAGACGACTGGCTCGAAGAAAAGTTGAACGCCGAGCAGATTATCCGCAGCCTGCTGGAAGAGCTTTCGACCGCCGACGGCGCCGCTGCTGCGTAGGAATGAGTCGGGAATAACTTCCCGATTTCGATTAGAGCGGCGATTTTCGTCATTCCCGCGCAGGCGGGAAACCAGTTTCTCTGCGGTACAGGGTTCCCGCCTTCGCGGGAATGACGTGGCGGTTTTTCGGGAAGTTATTTCGAACACGTTCCTTAGCGTCGCGTTCTCTGCTTGTCCTGCCTTCCTGACGCTCTACGTCGGTACTGCCTGCGTTGAATGCTTATTCGGCAAGTCCGCAACCAGTCGTGCAGGCTGTTTGAGTTGCTGGGTATCGTGCAGGTAGACGATTTCCTTCAGGCCGCATGACTCGGTAAAGTGCAGGTCGGCTGGCGTTCGGGCCAGTTGTTGCCAGAGACACTTCTGCGAGACTCAACGATGAAATTTGAAGACGGTCATACCGTTGGGATTGACCTGGGAACATCGTACTCAGCGATCGCACGTCTCGATGATGATGGCACGCCGGTCATTCTGGAGAACAGCCAGGGCCGGCCCATCACTCCGTCGATCCTGATTCTCGGTGACGATGGCCGAGTCGTTGTCGGACCGTCGCCAGAGCTTGTCGCAGAAGAAGCCCCCGAACGAGTTGTGCTGGGCATCAAGCGGCACATGGGTGACAACAATTTTGAGCTGTATCATGAGGGGCGTCGTCTAACGCCCGAGCTGATTTCGTCGATGATTCTGACAAAGCTCCGTCAGGACGCCGAGGAGCAGATCAAGCCGATTCGCAATGCTGTGATCACCGTCCCGTACTACTTCAACGAGCCCAAGCGACAGGCAACTCGACACGCCGGACGCATCGCCGGCCTGAACGTCGTCGACATTATTAACGAACCCACCGCAGCCACGTTGGCTTATGCCTGGCAAAAGGGCGAGCTGGGAAACGCGGATCTTCCCAACAAAGAACGGACGATTCTGGTTTACGATCTGGGCGGCGGGACGTTCGACGTCACGGTCGTCCGTTACACGCCGACCGAGTTCGCGGTGATCGGCACGGACGGCGACACCATGCTGGGCGGTCTCGACTGGACCGATCGCATGGTTGAGTACGTGGCTGAGCAGTTTGAATCGAAGTTCGGTCTGGATCCTCGCGGCGACGCGATGGCTCGCAAGGCATTGATGGTTGAATCGGAAGCGGCGAAGCGGGAACTCAGTCTGTGGGGCAAGTCGACGATCTGTTTCGAATATCGCGGCCAGACACTCGAGCAGGAGATCAAACGCGAGAAGTTTGAAGAGTTGACGCAGGATCTGTTGCAGAGAACTAAGGACACAACCGAATTCACGTTGGACCAGGCGGGGGTCGATCCGAAGTCCCTCGACGAAGTTTTGCTGGTCGGCGGTTCGACATCCATGCCGTCGATTGCTGAGACGCTCGAACAATGCACCGGCCGCAAGCCTTCGCGAGAGTTGAACCCGCAAACGGCTGTCGCGCAAGGGGCGGCTATTCACGCCGCGATTCTGCAGGCTCGGCATACGGATGGAAAAGGTCAGGCTGCTGAAGCGCTGCAGCGCCGCTTGAGATCGGTGACGACGAACGATGTCAATTCGCATTCACTAGGCGTCGAAATTCGAGATCCCGATGATTCGACGATCCGAAAAAACCACATCATGATTCCTCGGAATTCACCGTTGCCGACCGAAGTCCGACAGCGGTTCAAAACGACGTCAAGCAATCCCCGCTCGTTGCACATCCGACTGCTCGAAGGTGAGACCAGTGACATTTCAGGCTGCACGTTCATCGGTGACTTCAGGCTGGTCGGGTTGCCTGGCAATCTTCCTAAGGGGTCGCCGGTTGAAGTTGCGTACGGGTACAACGAACGCGGCAACATTGAAGTGACGCTGCGAGAAATGACGGGCAACAGCGCCGCGCAGGTTGAGATCGCCTGGAGCCACGGGCTGGATGACCACCAGATTGACTCGATGTCGAAACTCTCGAAGTCTTACAAGGTCGAATAAACTTCCCGCGTTCCTGCGTTTCAACGCTGTCTGTATGCCATGCCGCATCGAGTTTCCAATCTTCAGCTCCCGGTCGAGGCTCCCGAAACGGACCTGCCGAACGAAATCGCCCGATTACTGGGCGTCAATCCTGACGACTTAAAGAGTTATCGGATACTTCGAAAGAGCCTCGACGCCAGACAGCGTTTCAGCCTGAAGTTTGTTTATGCCGTGGCGGTTGAACTTCCGGCTGATGCTCAACGCCGATTGGCCGACAAGCGGATTCCGAATGTTGACCTTTGGCAGCCGAAAGAGTTCGACGATCCGCACCCCGGGCAGGAGCCGTTGGAGCATCGCCCGGTTGTTGTTGGGTCCGGTCCTGCCGGGCTTCTCGCAGGACTCTATCTGGCGCAGAAGGGTTATCGGCCGCTGATTGTCGAACGCGGCTTTCCCGTGAAAGAACGTGTTCCGGCGATTCGTCGGTTCGACACCGGCGGGCCGTTCGAAGGGCACAACAACTATCTCTTTGGAGAAGGCGGGGCGGGGACGTTCAGCGATGGCAAGTTGACATGCCGCCTGACCGGCCCGGACGCCGACTGGGTGCTTCAACAGTTCGCCGATTGCAGCGGCAAACCAGAGATCGTTTACGAGAATCGGCCGCACCTGGGCAGCAATCGGTTGCCGATGGTTGTTCGCAACTTTCGTCGACGAATCGAAGAACTCGGGGGCGAGTACCGATTCGAATGTTGCGTCGAAGGACTCGATCTTTGCGATGGTCGAGTGACCGGTCTTCGCACTTCGAGCGGCCGCATCGAGACCAGACGGGTCGTTCTCGGAATCGGCCACAGCGCCCGAGACACCTATCAGCAATTGTTCGAGCAGGGCGTTCCGTTCGAACAGAAAGCGTTTCAGCTGGGACTGCGGATCGAGCAGCCTCAAGACCAGATCAACAAGCACAAGTATGGGAACTCTGAATACGAATCGATTCTCGGGGCGGCAGATTACACGCTCACGGCAAAAGGGCAGCGAGACGTTTACACCTTCTGCATGTGCGCGGGCGGCGAAGTCATTCCCAGCATTTCGGAGCCCGGTTACTTTTGTTCGAACGGGATGAGCAGCTCGCGTCACAACACGTCGTTTGCGAACAGCGGGTTGATGGTGACTCTGGAGCCTCACGAGTTTGGCAGCGATCACCCGCTGGCCGGCATCGAAGTTCAACGCAAATTCGAAGCGGCCGCGTTTCGGCTGGCTGGCGGAGATTATTTCTCACCAATTCAGACGGTCTCCGATTTTCTTTTGCAGCGAAATCCGAACCCCGAAGACCGACTGCCGTCGTCATACGCTCGCGGGACGGTGCCGAGCAATCTTGAAAGTGTGCTTCCGTCAGGCATCGTGACTGCCATCCGCAAAGGGCTGCCGGTGATGGATAAGAAATGGCGTGGCGACTTTCTGAAGAACGCAACGCTGGTTGGTCCCGAAATGCGAGGCAGTGCACCCGTCAGAATCGTCCGCGATCGGGCTTCGTTCGAAACGCCGGGCTTCGCCGGTCTTTATCCGGTCGGCGAGGGAGCAGGCTACGCCGGCGGCATCATTACCGCAGCCGTTGACGGTCTGCGAGCCGCCCGCGAAATCGTCCGAAGGTTTGCACCGTTGCAGTAGGTCAGGCTCTGCCTGACGAAGTCCTGCTCGTTGAGTCGGCACCAACATTGCTGTTGGGTCAGATCGTGTAGCGTCGTTCGTGGCTACTTCGTCAGGCAGAGCCTGACCTACGCCGCTCGCTTGATCACCGTTTCCGTCTGATTCCTGCCAGCCAGTTCTCGCCAAAGATCGAGAAACATTCCGGTGGCATGTGTGAGTTCGAAGTTGTCGACGACTCGTCGGCGAGCTGCTTCGCCAAGCTGCCGCCGGGTTCCCAGGGGAAGGTTCAGAATTCCGAGGACCGCTTCAGCGAACAGCTGCGGTTCCTGGACCGGCACGACGCGGCCGGTGTCTCCGATGATCATGGCCGCATCGCCGACGTCGGTCGAAACGCACGGTACACCGCACGACATGGCCTCGCCAATGACATTAGGAAAGGCTTCGGTGATCGACGAGCAGGTGGCGATGTCGAAGGCACAGTTCAATGGAACAATGTCGGATTGCAGTTCCACAAGTTGGACGGAACCGGTCAGGCCTAAGGCGTCGATGTCCTGCTGGACCTGCGCTGAGGAAATTGTTTGCGGCTCGCCACAAACGAGGAACCTGGCGTCTGGACGTTGCCCAAGGACGATCTGCGCGGCTTTCAGAAAAGTCACGTGATCTTTATTCGCGTGGAATCTGGCGACGCGGCCGATGACTGGGGCGTTGTCCGGAATGCCAAGACGGGCTCGCGTTTCGCGACGCAGTTGCTCGCTGGGTGAGAATCGTGAGACGTCAAATCCGTTCGGCACGACCTGCATTTTGGATTCGTCGTAGCCGGCCGCGGCATGAATCGGAACGGCGGCGTGCGAGTTCAGGACGATTCGGGACGGGACTCTTCGAGACAGTCTGGCACAGCCTGCCGCGCAACCACGCAGGGCACGCGAGTCAATCGCCGGGTCGAGTGTCGAATGTCGAATCGTCCAGATCATCGGAGTCGACGGTACAGCGAGATGACTGGCGATGCCGCCGAAAAAGTCGGCCATGTACATCCACGACTGAACGACGTCAGGCTTGAATCGGCGAATTCGCGAAGCCAACTGGAGGACGGCTTTGGGAAGTTTGTAGTAGTCCGCCTGGACGTTGAGACTTTGTACGTTGATCCCTTCGGATGTCAGTTCTTCAGCGACCTGCCGAAAGTTTTTGATTGAGAGAACCAGGTGCTCGAACTCCGGCGTGTTTCCGTGCCGAATGACTCGTTGAAGCATTCGCTCAGCGCCGCCTTCGCCACCCGTCCCGTTGATTATGCTGCAGACTCGGATCGGTTTCATGCGGCACCTTCCAGTCGAGGCGACGTTGCAGTTTCGGTCGCCATACTTGTCGATTCGTCGGCATTGAAAGTTGCAGATTGGGATTTCGATTTGTGTTGAAGGTACGACTGGCCTAACACCAGGAGCATCCATAGTGGATCGCGTACCTCGGGCCGGCCGGCGTCGAGGTCTCTAAGCAGCCGATCGGTCATCTTGAGGTTCAACCACCCACATTCGCGAAGCTCCTGTTGAGACAAAGTATCGTGAACAAGGTCTCGCATCGGGCCGGCAATCCACTGACGCATCGGGACTGAGAACCCTTTCTTCGGTCTCTCAAAGAGCTTTCGAGGAATGTGCCGATCGAGCAGCGCTTTCAAAGGAGACTTCAGGCCGTTCTGTGTGCGGGCACTTGTCGTAAGGCTTGCGCCATATTCTGTCATTCGGTAGTCGAGCAACGGTGATCTGACTTCCAAAGAATATCGCATCGACGCTCGGTCCATTTTCACCTGGAGGTCGCCGGGCAGGTAAAGTGCGGCGTCTGCGCATTGCGCTTTCGAAACGGCATCGCAATTCAGTGAGTCAAAGATTTCGCGGAACGGTTGCTGTTGGGCAGCATCGTCAGCCTCGACGCCGTCCAGAATTTCATTCGCAGCTCCGAGCGGCCATGCCCGCATCAGTTGAGCGTAAAGGCCAGCTGCGTCGTTCGCGGCGAGCAGTCTTTGAAGTCGTGGGCCTCGGCGTCGATCGAGCAATGGCAATGCCGAGCCGGCGAGTCGGCGGAAAGTGGCGGGGAGTCTTTGAGCTTTCAACGCTTTCTGAAACCACTCATACCGCTGGTAGCCACCGAAAAACTCGTCCCCGCCGTCGCCGGTCAACGCAACGGTGACGTACTTTTTCACTTCCCGGCAAAGAGCCATCGACGGCAGGCCGGACGAGTCGGCGTACGGTTGCTCGTAGCAGTCCACGTAGTCGCTCACCAGCTCGGGTAGCGACTTCGGATCGATTCTGATTTCGATCTGCTCAAGGCCAAGGTGTTTGGCGATCTCGGCGGCGAACGGAGCTTCGTTGTGAGATTCATTATCGAAGGCGACGGTGAAAGTCGGGACGGTGTCGTGGCCGGACGCTTTCAGTTGCGCAGCCACCAGCGACGAATCGATCCCTCCGCTCAAGAATGCTCCGACGGGAACA
>CALDJX010000561.1 GCA_937899075.1 uncultured Planctomyces sp.
TTCATCCCAAGCCGTACGGCATCGGCAACACTCGCCGCAAGAACCAGGAATGGCCCGGCCCGGGAATCGTCATCGGCGACATTTCGGTCGAAGGCCCGCTCGAACCTTGGCCGCCGCTGAGCCGTGCAGCTCTATTGGGCGATCTCAACGTGGCCAACGCCGGATCCGATGACGCAAATCGAATCCTGAAGAAACTGCTGCCTCGCGCTTACCGCCGCCGAGTTTCGGACGCGGACGTTGCCCCTCACTTCACACACGTCACAAAAGCACTCGATGCAGGGCGGCCGTTTGAAGAGGCGTTGCGACTGGGCCTGAAAAGCATCCTTTGCTCAACCGGTTTTCTCTTTCTCGATGAGCCGACCACCGCAGATTCAGGGTCAATTTCCGACGAGGCGCTGGCATCAAGGCTGTCTTACTTCTTCTGGAGCAGCCAGCCGGATGAGCAACTCTTAAAGCTCGCCGCCGATAACCAGCTTCACGACCCATCCGTGTTAAAAGCTCAGGTCGAGCGACTCTTAAGTGATCCCAAATCCGCCGCGTTCACCGAGAACTTTACGGGACAGTGGCTCGACCTTCGCGACATCAGTTTCACCGAACCCGACGGGACGTTGTATCCGGAGTATGACGAACTGCTCAAAGTGTCGATGGTCAAAGAGACGCACCACTTCTTTGAAAGAATCCTGCACGACGATCGCAGCCTGCTGGAATTTGTCGATTCAGACTGGCTGATTCTCAACGAGCGACTGGCGACTCACTACGAAATCGAAGGTGTCACCGGTCAGGAATTCCGCATCGTCAATCGCCCGCCGAACAGCGTTCGCGGCGGAGTGCTGACTCAGGCCAGCGTTCTGAAAGTCACCGCCAACGGCAGCAACACTTCGCCCGTCGTTCGTGGCGTGTGGATGCTCGAAAATATCATGGGCGAGCACATCCCGCCGCCGCCCGCCGGAGTGCCCGCCATCGAGCCGGACATTCGCGGCGCGACGACGATCCGCGAGCAACTCGACAAACATCGCAACATTCAATCGTGCGCGGTCTGTCATCGAAAGATCGATCCGCCGGGTTTTGCTCTGGAATCGTTCGACGTGATGGGAGCTTACCGTGACTGGTACCGCACGACGGGTGAGGGTGAGCGAGTCGACAAATACATCGAAAAGAATGCCAACGTTCGAGTTCGATACCGTAAGGGCCGCGACGTCGATGCCACTGGCCAGACGGCGACCGGGGAGAAGTTCGGCGACATCCGCGAGTTCAAGAAGATTCTGCTCAAGGACAAAGATCAGATCGCCCGTGGTCTGACAGAGAAACTGATGACTTATGGTCTCGGCCGAATCCTCGGCTTCTCAGACCGGCAGGCCGTGGAGCAAATTGTCTCGCAGATCAAAAAACAGCAGTACGGCTTGCGATCACTCGTCCACGAGATCACACAAAGCGAAAAATTCCGCAAACCGTAGCTGTTGGCGGAAAACTAAAACGGTTGTCACGCGAAGGCGCTAAGACGCGAAGGAAAAGGGCGATCATCTTAGCGTCTTTGCGACTTCGCGTGAGAAATGAACAGACAGGACAGTCCAGCATGCCGAATCCACTCGACCGACGATCATTTCTCCGGAGCAGCGGTGTCGCGATTGCGCTGCCGGTTCTCGACGCGATGGTTTCCCGGCGAAGCGTTACCGCGGCAGACAGTCCAACGGCCGACATACCGCGCCGGATGGTGGCGATCAACGTCGGCCTGGGATTACACGTTCCGAATCTGTATCCCGAGAAGGCCGGTCGCGATTATGAAATCACGCCGTACCTCGAACCGCTGCGGAATCTGAAGGACAACTTCACGGTGATCTCCGGCGCTTCTCATCCAGAAGTCGACGGCGGTCACCAGTCAGAGAAGTCGTTTCTGACCGCGATCCCTCATCCGAACAGTCCGGGTTTTCGCAACTCGATTTCGATTGACCAGATCGCGGCGGAGAAGATCGGCGTCAAGACGCGTTACGCGTATCTGTGTTTGAGTCTGGCGGGTCGGGGCCTTTCATGGTCTCGCAGCGGGGTGGAAATCCCTTCGGACACGCGGCCGTCCAGCGTTTTCGCGAAGATGTTTCTCGAAGGGAAAGCGGACGAGAAAGCTCGAACGATTCAGCAGTTGAAAGACGGCCAGAGCATCATGGATTCCGTGCTGGCCGAAGCGAAGTCCCTTGATCGGCGTCTGGGCGCGCGGGATCGTCAGAAGCTGGATCAATATCTGACGGCTGTTCGAGCGACCGAAACACGGCTGCTGAAACAGGAATCGTGGGAGCACCGTCCGAAACCCAAAGTCGACGCCCAGCCGCCGCGTGACATTACCGACAGGACAGACATCATCGGTCAGGCACGGCTGATGTACGACATGATGTATCTCGCGTTGCAGACCGATTCGACGCGATTGATCACCTTCTTCAAAAACGGCATCAACGCTGTTCCGCAAATCACGGGCGTCAGCAATGACTACCACAACCTTTCGCACCACGGCCGCGACCCTGAGAAGATCGCTGAGTTAGCAATCATCGAACTGGAGCAGTTCTCGGCGCTGGCCGATTTCATAAAGCAGCTGCACCAGACCGCCGAAGGGGAATCAACCTTGCTGGAGCGGACGATGGTTCTGTTCGGCTCGAACCTGGGCAACGCCAGCAGCCACAACACGATCAACATGCCGATCGTGTTGGCCGGCGGCGGTTTTAAGCACGGACAGCATCTCGCGTTTGACCGTGACAACAACTACCCGCTGCCGAATCTGTACGTCGCAATGTTGCAGCGACTGGGTATCGAAACGGACTCTTTCGTGACAAGCACCGGCACGATGCGCGGCCTTGAGATGACGTAAGGCGTGACTTTTTATCCGTCATGCCCGCGAAGGCGGGTATCCAGATCGCACCGCCGAATTTCGATTCCGACTGGGTTCCCGCCTTCGCGGGAATGACCAGCGACTTTCGCTTCTGAGTACCCCGCCGGCACGCCCAGGTGATAGCTTATCGGGGTCTTACCATTCCGGAGCGATTCATGTTTCGACCGATTACTGCCGCATTCGGCGTCTTTGTCATTTCAGCGATGTCTCATCAGCTGGTCTTTGCCGACGAGACCGACGACAAGTCTCCAGCGGTCGACGCATCCGACATGGAGCCGACCGTGGCAGCGCTCGCTGAGCGTGCACGGAAATCGGTTGTCGTTGTTTCGTTCTCGGGCCGCGACGGAAAGCAGCAGGGTCTGGGAACTGGTTTTGTCGTTTCGGCTGACGGGTTGATCGCGACGAATCTGCATGTAATCGGCGAAGCTCGTCCGATCGATGTCCAGTTTGCCGACGGTCGTACCTTCCCCGTGACGGCGATTCACGCGACCGAAAAATCGATGGACCTGGCGGTGTTGAGGATCGACGCGAAGGATCTGCCGGTTCTGGAGCTGGGAGATTCGGACGCGCTGAAGCAGGGCGAGCAGGTCATCGCGATCGGAAATCCGCTGGGCTTTCGGCACAGCGTGGTCAGCGGCGTCGTGTCCGAGAAACGCGAACTCGAAGGTAAGCCCATGATTCAAGTCGCGATCCCGATCGAGCGAGGCAACAGCGGCGGGCCGCTGCTCGACATGGAAGGCCGAGTGCACGGCATTATCACGCTGAAGTCTCAGGTCACTCGCAACCTTGGATTTGCCGTCGTCATTAACGCGTTGAAGCCGTTGCTCGAAAAACCGAATCCGATTCCGATGGCTCGTTGGACGACGATCGGAACGATCGACAAACGGGAATGGACGACCGTTTTCGGAGCACGCTGGCGACAACGCGCCGGCCGCATCAGCGTTGACGAAACGGGCAGCGGGTTCGGCGGCCGCTCGCTTTGCCTGTCGACGACAGAGCCGCCGAAAGTGCCGTTCGAAATCGCAGCGTCCGTGCGGTTCTCGCCAGAAGAAGGTGCCGCCGGGCTCGTATTTCACGCCGACGGCAAGGACAAGCATTACGGCTTTTACCCGAGCAACGGACGTCTGCGACTGACACGGTTCAACGGGTCGAGCGTTTATCAATGGAAAGTTCTGCAGGAAGTCGCTCACAAGGCCTACGTGCCCAACGACTGGAACGATCTCAAAGTCCGCATCGAGGCCGAACGAATCCTTTGTTACGTGAACGACGAGCTGGTCATCGAGTCAACGGATTCCGGCTTGAACAGCGGAGCCGTCGGGCTGTGCAAATTCCGCAATACCGAAGGAGAGTTTCGGCGGTTCCGCGTCGGGGAAAACCTGAACAGCGAACGACCGTCGAATGAAATCGTCAAGCGAATTACCGAGGCGGTCGCCGCGTTGCCGGCAGATCGCCCGGCAGATTCGGCACTCGTCGACAAGCTGTTGCCGGATGGGATGTCGACTTCTGAAGTGTTGCGTCGCGAGGCGAAACTGCTCGATCAGCGGGCTCAGCGGATGCGCGAACTTGCCGTCGCTGTGCATGCTCGAAGGACTCAGCAGGAACTCGCGGACGAGGTGGCGAAGAAACCCGAGGACTTCGATCTGCTTCGTGCCGCTTTGCTTCTTTCGCGGATCGATAACGAAGAGGTAGACGTCGAGGTTTATCTGCGAGAAGTCGATCAACTCGTCACCGATATCAAAGTCGAAATTCCAAACGACGCTTCGGAGCAGGATCGACTGGCAACGCTCGACCGATTTCTGTTTGAGCAACTCGGTTTCCACGGCAGCCGCACGAATTACTACCACAGGTCGAACAGCTATCTCAACGAGGTGATCGACGATCGTGAAGGATTGCCGATTACCTTGTCGGTTCTTTACATGGAGTTGGCTCGACGGCTGGATCTGAAAGTCGTCGGAGTTGGACTGCCCGGGCACTTTGTCGTGCGTTACGAGCCGGAAGAAGGCGAATCGAAACTGATCGACGTCTTCGAAAAAGCAGAGCTGATTACGACGGAGACAGCTCGGACGATGATCCGAGTACGCCTGAACGGGCAGGTCGACAAAGAAGAAGCGGAGCAGCTGATCGATACGTTTCTGGAAGCGTCGCCGCCGAAAGCGATCCTGCTGAGGATGTTGAGCAACCTGCGAGGCGTCGCCGAAGAAGATCGAGATCTGGATTCGATTCTGCGTTACCTGGACACGGCACTGGTCATCGACCCGGACAGTCTTGAAAACAGGGCACGACGAATCGATATCCGGATTCGCAGCGGCCGAATTCCGGAGGCCCTGGTCGACATTGACTGGATGCTCGAAAAACGACCGGAAGGCATGGACGTGAATCAGGTGCTGCAGCTTCGAGCCGACCTGGAAGTTCGTCTGCTACAGTAGTCGAAAAAAGAACGGAACGCAGAGATTCGCGGAGTTGGCTGCAGAGGGACGGAGAGATCAGTTACCCAAAGCGGCAGTTTTCAAACTAGGCCGCCGCAAAATCGCACAGAAGGCGCAAAAGATTCATCGTGAAGACGGTGGCTGTTCTAACAGAAGCGGAATTGTCCTGACCGTATTTATGTTTTTGCGTCTCTTGAGCATTCTTGCGGCAATTCCATTCTCTGTGTCAAAACTCAGCGTTGCACTTCATTTTTTTTGTAATAGCAAACTTCATCTCATGCAAGATTTCGAACTCGTCAGTGATTACGCGCCGGCCGGCGACCAGCCAGCGGCGATTGAGAAACTCGTCAGTAGGATTAAGGAAGGGAAGCGCGATCAGGTTCTGCTTGGAGTCACCGGCTCGGGCAAGACGTTCACCATGGCCAACGTCATCGCGCAGATGAATCGCCCGACGCTCATTTTGTCGCACAACAAAACGCTGGCGGCCCAGTTGTACGGCGAGTTCAAAGAGTTCTTTCCCAACAACGCGGTGTCGTACTTCGTCAGCTACTACGACTACTACCAGCCCGAGGCGTACATCCCTGCGCGGGACATCTATATCGAGAAGGATTCGTCGATCAACGAAGAGATCGACCGGTTGCGACTGTTAGCAACCAGCGCACTCGTCAGTCGCCGTGACGTCATCGTCGTGGCCAGCGTGAGCTGCATTTACGGTCTGGGTTCTCCGAAGGACTATCTCGAAATGATGGTTCCCTTGCAGATCGGGGACGAGATCGATCGAGACAAACTGCTGCTCAAGCTGGTCGACATTCATTACGAACGTAACGACTACGAATTGGCCCGTGCGAAGTTTCGCGCACGCGGCGACGTGATCGAAGTCTGGCCGGCTTATGAAGAGTTTGCTTTTCGCATCGAACTGTGGGGCGACGAAGTCGAGAACCTTTCGATCATCAATCCGCTGACCGGCGAAGAAGCGAAGAAGCTGAACGAAATCTATATCTATCCGGCGAAGCATTTCGTGATGCCGATGGATCGGATCGAAGCCGCCGTTCTGTTGATCGAAGCCGAACTTCACGAACGGCTGGAATTCTTCAAGAAGGAAGGCAAGCTGCTGGAAGCTCAGCGGCTGCAGGCTCGCACGCGTTACGACATCGAGCTGCTGCGAGAAACGGGTTTCTGTCCGGGCATCGAGAATTACTCTCGCGCACTGGCGGATCGCAAGCCGGGTGAGCCGCCTTACACATTGCTCGACTTCTTCCCGGAAGATTCGTTGCTGATGATCGACGAGTCGCACGTCACGATCCCTCAGATCCGTGCGATGTGGGCGGGCGACAATTCTCGGAAGACGACGCTGGTCGAGCACGGCTTCCGGCTGCCGATGGCGCTTGATAATCGTCCGCTCAAGTTTGACGAGTTTAACAAACGGCCTGGGCAACGACTGCTCGTATCAGCCACGCCAGCTGACTGGGAACTTGAACAGACGAAGGGAGAAATTGTTGAACAGGTCATCCGTCCAACTGGCCTGGTCGACCCCGAGATTTACATCGTCCCGGCTCGCGGTCAGGTTCCACATCTGATGGATCAAATCCGAGAGCGCGCCGAAGCGGGAGAACGCGTCCTCGTTACGGCGCTGACGAAGCGGCTGTCCGAAGACCTGACGGCGTACATGCTGGAAGAGGGCATTCGCTGCAAATGGCTGCACTCGGAACTCGACGCGATCGAACGTGTCGAAATTCTGCGAGAGCTGCGCGAAGGGAAGTTCGATGCCTGCGTCGGGGTGAACCTTCTGCGCGAAGGTCTCGACCTGCCCGAGGTCTCACTGGTCGCGATTCTTGATGCCGACAAGGAAGGCTTCCTGAGAAGTGCCACGAGTTTGATTCAGACGATTGGTCGATCCGCTCGAAATGTGAATGCGAAGGTCATTCTCTACGCGGACAAAGTCACGAACTCGATGCAGCAGGCGATCGACGAAACGGATCGACGACGGGAAATTCAGCTTGCTTACAACGAAGCGAACGGGATCACTCCAGAGACGATTCAGAAGGCGATCCGAAAAGGCATCGAAGAAGAAATCGCCGCGCACAATCTCGTCCAGGAAACGTCCGGCGGCAACGAGACGTATTACGTCACGCAGGAATTCATCAACGAACTGGAAGGCGAGATGATGAAAGCGGCCGAGGGCCTTGAGTTCGAACGGGCCGCGCAGCTTCGCGACCGGATCATGCAGCTCAAGCAGCAGATCGGTCAGGAAGTTCCGCTGTCGGATTCGGAGCCAGCGAAGACTCAGTCAAAGAAATCGCGTCGCGGCCGCAAGGGTTCCGGGCGTGGTGGACGCGTCCCCAAGCCCGAGAAGCCAGCTTAACTTCGGACATTTCTCACGCGAAGTCGCGAAGACGCTAAGGAAAGAACTTGGGGGAGGGTTGGTCTCTTCGCGACTTAGCGCCTTCGCGTGCCACATACTTGTCACGCAGCGGCCGAGTAACAGGTCAGCGGAATTCACCAGGAACCAATCAGTCGATTTCACCCACTGGCTGACAGATCGGAAAGAAGGATTCGCTTCCGATCAGGAAAACTGTAGCGATTTTCTGATGCCTGACGGTTGTGATGACGAAAATGAGTACGGTGCCGTTCCGCTCAACGAGCACGTTGTCACTCAACTCGTATTCTGTAATGACATCATGAAACACCCATCCGGCAATCTCGACAAATCGACCCGTCAAATCGCCAGTGAGAGTCCTCTGGTGTTTGAAATCACCCGAGGCCGCACTCAAGCGCCTCTGCGGCCCGTCAGTCGCGATCGGTTCCTGATTGGAGCTGGCGAGCGATGTGATTTGCGGCTCGGCGGCGAAGGAATGCCGGCAGTCCACAGCGTCGTTCATCTCGACGGTCGGGAAATCTGGCTGGAAACGCTGGTCGACTCGCCGAGTGTTCGAGTGAACGGGCGGGTGACTCGCTCTGCGGCGTTGGAACCCGGCGACGATCTGGAAATCGGCTCGTTCAGTCTGACGCTGCATCGAACAACGTCTACCGAGCCCGTGCCGGCTCCTCGAATTTACGGAGCATCCGTTTCTGAGATTCTGACCGAAGAGGAACTGTCGAATCCACTGGATGTGGAAGAGCTGACGGCACTCCAACTGGTCGACCTGATCGACCAGGAAGAGGCGCTGATCGAAGAGTTCGAAGCTCGCCGACGGCTGGGTGCTCAGGCCCTGATGGACGCAGTCAAGCAGCGATTCGCCAACCCGGACGCCGAAGACGAACCGGTCGCTGAAGAACCAGCGACGCCCGCGCAGCTACTCGGAGAGCTACAGGCGGCGATTATCTCGCTGAACGAGTTCGCTCAGGAATTCGAGCAGCGAACGGAGAAACTCAGCCAGCCGGAGACTCAGCGAGTCGCTAAATCGTTGCTGGACTTCCAGCAGCAGATCGTCAGCCGGCTCGACGGCGTGCTGGAGAAGATCGCCCTGATCGACCAGGCACAACGCCACGAAGCACCGCGCCGCGACGTTGCCTGATTTGGAGACAAGGCCGAAACATCCGGTATTGAGGCGTTCTGCGAGTCCTGAGACACTCCGCCGCACTTCGCGAGGCTGCGTGCGCAGTTTCTGTGTGAAGAGTTCGCCCGGATTCCTGTCCGGGCGTTTCAAGCCAGTCGTCTCGGACAGGGAAGTCCCTTTTGATGTGGATTCGTCGCCGGTCTCATTCTGCGATCGCTCTGGTCGTTGCTCTCGCCTTGTGCGGGGTGAGTGGCTGTGTCGGTCCGCAGATTTCGGCGACGCCTCAATCCATGCAGAATCCTGTCTTTGTGCCGGCGACTGACTACGACGTGGTCTGGGAAAACGCGGTCGACGTCATGCACTCGCTGCAGTTGCCGATCCGGCGTGAGAGCAAGCTCGATGGCATCATCGAGACGGACTACAAAGTCGGAGCGGGGCTGCTCGAACCCTGGCATCAGGACGCCGTGACATTCTCCGACCGGTTGGAAGGTTCGTTCCAGTCCATCCGCCGCCGAGCGGTGATGTCGATCACTCCCGCGCAGGGAGGCTTTCTGGTCGGTGTCGAAGTGGTCAAAGAGTTGGAGAACCCGGACAAGCTGATCATCAACTCGCCCGGCCACTCGACGTTTCAGGAAAACACGCCGCTGCAACGCGACCTGAACGTCGTCATCGGCCCGGCCACTCCCGACGGCTGGATCCCTGAAGGCCGCGACCCCGGCCTCGAGCAATCAATCCTCGCCCGCCTCCAGGCCCCCGGCACGTTTTAATTGGCCTCGCGCGAGAGCGTCGCAGGATGCTACCCGTGGCTTTCTCAATCCTGCCAGGCGCTGCCGTTGGGGAATTCGAATTCGTCCAGAGATTCCGGCGTCATCGTGATGCTGTACCCGGCGGCTGTCGGAGGCATGTATCGACCCTTTTCCATGCGGACGGGATCGACGAAGTACTCGTGCAAATGGTCTGAGTACTCGGTCAAGCGGTCTTCGAGAGACGCGCTGATCGACACGTAGTCAAAAATAGCCAGATGCTGGACGTACTCGCAAAGTCCGACGCCGCCAGCGTGTGGACAAACTGGGATATCGAACTTTGCTGCCATCAGCAGAACCGCCAGAATTTCGTTCACGCCGCCAAGTCGGCAACTGTCGATCTGGCAAACTTGAAGACCTCCAGCCTGCATGAGCTGTTTGAACATGACCCGGTTCTGGCACATCTCGCCCGTCGCGACGGCAATCGGTGCAATCGCCTTGGCGATCGTTGCGTGACCGAGCACGTCGTCCGGGCTGGTGGGTTCTTCGATGAACCACGGCTTGAACTCGGCCAGCTTCTGCATGTGCTCGATGGCCTGATCGACGTCCCACACCTGGTTGGCGTCCATCATCAAGCGACGGTCCCAGCCGATCTCTTCGCGGATGATGCGGCTGCGGCGGATGTCGTCTTCCAGGTCGCGGCCGACTTTGATTTTGAAGTGCGTCCAGCCGCGTTCCATCAGGCTGCGACAGAGCGATCGTAACTTGTCGTCCGAGTAGCCCAGCCAGCCAGCCGACGTCGTGTAGCTGGGGTAGCCATCCTGTTCCATGATGGCGACGCGTTCGGCCTTGGTGGCATCATGGCGTTGCAGCAGGGCGACGGCTTCTTCGGGAGTCAGGGCGTCGGTGATGTATCGAAAATCGATGCACGACACGAGCTGCTCGGGCGTCATGTCGGCCAGCAGTTTCCAAAGCGGCTTCTGCTCGACCTTGGCGTAAAGATCCCAGACGGCGTTGACGACCGCGGCCGTCGCCAGATGAATGACGCCCTTGTCCGGGCCGACCCACCGGAGCTGACTGTCGCCAGTCATGTGTCGCCAGAAGGCTCCCATATTTTCGGTGAACGACTCCAGCGTGCGGCCGACGACGAGCGGTCGCAGAGCCTCGACGCCGGCGACGCACAGTTCGTTGCCTCGCCCGATCGTAAAAGTGATGCCGTTGCCTTCGAGTCCGTCCGGATGATCGGCGTGCAGCGTAACGTAAGCGCACGAGTAATCCGGGTCCGGATTCATCGCGTCAGAGCCGTCCAGGTTTCGTGACGTGGGAAAGCGGATATCGCGAACTGTCAGGCTGGTAATTCGAGTCGGCATGTCAAAGTCCGGCGGTGGGAAAGATTAAAAACGGGCGGTTTGAAAATGAGTCGAGCGGAGGTCGGCATGTTCGTTCCCGCGAGCCTGAAGCTCAAGCCGGTGGCGATTTGGCTCGGCGAGTTATCCGTAGGTCAGGCTGTGCCTGACCGAATCATGTTCACGATTGAGGTTGAAAATGGACCACGCGTATCCGCAACCGTGGAATTCGTCAGGCGGAGCCTGACCTGCATCGAATCCTTTCGCACAGTTGACTTCGTAGGCCTCGTAGATACCTTAGTCGTCTTAGTTTGTGCAGTCAGCTTGACCGTCAGAATCGGAATCTTCAGGAGCCATGCATCGCCACTGACCGGCGGCGGCTCGGCGAGTCTGGATCCACGCAACGCATTGTTTGCGTTACGTGTTGCTGCGAAACACTTTGTGACTGCGACTCCGTTTGTTCGGATTCGCTGGCTGTGAAAATTCTGGGAGAGATCAAATGCGAAAAACTGCAATCGTTTGTGCGGCCATGGCGGCGTTCGCGCTGTCGACGACTCAGGCTCAGGCCGGTTTTCTGTTCTTCGGAAACTCAGGCAGCTCGTGCTGCAATTCGGCTCCGACATGCTGCAAAGCCGCTCCAGCACCGAGATGTGCTCCGGCTCCAAAATGCTGCAACAGTGGTGGACTGTTTTCAGGACTAAGACTCCCGAAGCTCAGCCTTCCGAAATTTCCATCTTTCGGTGGCAACAAGTGCTGCAACCAGGCTCCAGCCTGCTGCACGCCTGCTCCAACAAACTGCAGCGGCGGACACGGATCTGCTCCGGCAGCTCCAGCGTCTGAGCTGAGCCCATCTGCTGGCGGCAAGAAGGTTGAAGACGCTCCAGCACCACCGCCGTACGAAGAGAAAGCTCCAGCCCCAGCAGCTCCGAAGGCAGCCCCAGCTCCAGCAGCTCCAAAGGCAGAAGCCTAAGCGTAATTTTGGCGGCGATTGTCGTCGCTGACTCCGCTGACCAGAATTCTGGTTGAATCAAAAACACGCCGGCAGAATCTCATGGATTCTGTCGGGGTGTTTCTTTGATGACTGGCTGAAAGGTGTCAGCCACAGAGAACACAGAGGTCACGGAGTTGCTCTGAAGAGTTTTTCTCCGTGACCTCTGTGTTCTCTGTGGCAAAATGCCAGAAAGTTCATCCGGGCGTTGGCTTCAGCGCGTTGCTGACTCAATGGCTTCGAAGATGCCGTCCCAGGTGTAGGTCTTCGCTTCGGCGTGAACGGGCAGTCCGGCTTCGTTTGCTGCCGCACTGGTCACGGGGCTGATGCTGGCGATGCGGAGCGATTTTCCAAGTTGTTCTCTTGCTGACTCCGGCAACAGGTCAGCGATGCGGCGAGCGATGGACGGGCTGCTCAGTCCGATCCAGTCGAGCTCCGAGTTTTCAAGCGCAGCCAGGGCTTCGTCCGAAAACGATTCCGCATCAAGGTTCTGGTAGACGACCAGTTCTTCGACCGTTGCTCCGGCGCTGGTCAGTTCCTGCGGGAGAACTTCTCGGCCTCGACTGGCGCGTGCCCAGAGAACGTTCTGCTCGTTCACGTGAGGCGCCAACGCTTTGGCGAGTGCCTCCGCACGGAACTCGTCGGGAACAAGGTCGGCTCGCAGGTGATACTTTGTCAGAGCTTCGGCTGTTGATGTTCCAATCGTGGCGATCTTCACGCCGAAGAGTTGTCGAGCATCTCCACCTTGCTGCCACAGTCGGTCAAGGAACGCCTCGACGCCGTTGACACTGGTAAAAATCAGCCAGTCGAATTCGTCGATCCGTTCCAGCGTCGCGTCGACTTCGGACCAGTCGTCGATTGGCTCGATCCTGATGGCTGGCATCAGAATCGGTTGCGCACCCAGTTCGAATGCTCGGTGGATCTGGGGCTCGGCCTGGGCAGCCGGGCGAGTGATTCCGATCTTCTGTCCGAAGAGCGGTTTGTCTTCGAACCAGGCGAGTTCGTCGCGTTGTGTGACGCAGTCTCCGACGATGATCAGCGAGGGTGCGTGAAGTTCTGCTTTGGCGACGGCGGCGGAGATTTCATTCAGTGGTGCAACGATCGTTCGTTGATGCGGTGTCGTCGCGCGGCTGATGACTGCCGTCGGAGTGTCCGGTCGTTTGCCGTGCTTAAGCAGCGACTGCGAAATTCGCGAGAGATTATCCAGCCCCATGTAGAACACGAGTGTGCCCGGTGAGCCAGCCAATTGCTCGTAATCGAGCGCGCTGCCTTCCTTGTCGGGTGCTTCGTGTCCGGTGACGAAGGTCACCATCGATGCCGACTCGCGATGCGTCAGCGAAAAGCCGGCGTACTCTCCAGCGGCAGTCGCGGCCGTAATGCCGGGGACGATTTCGTATTCGATGCCGTGTTTGCGGAGGCAGGACGCTTCTTCGGAGCCTCGTCCAAAGATAAACGGATCTCCGCCTTTCAGTCGCACGACGGTTTTGCCGGCCAAGGCTGAATCAACCAGACGCTGGTTGATCTCGTCCTGCTTGAGAACTCGGCCATCGGGGCCGTCGGTTCGGCAGGTACGTTCGCAATGAGCGTTCGCGTGACGTAGCAACAGCGGATTAACAAGCCCGTCGTAGAGAACTTCGTCGGCAAGCTTGAGACATTCGACGCCGCGGAGCGAGATCAAGCCGGGATCACCCGGGCCGCCGCCGACGAGATAGACTTTTCCAATGGCCATGGTGCAGGGTCAAATTCTGACGACGGAAGACAACCACGAAATACGCGAAAAACACGAAATGAAATGTCGTCCTGATTCCGTGCCCTTCCGTGTTTTCCGTGGTCTAAATTTTGAAAATGCCGAGACCAGACTGGCTACTCGACGTCGACTTTCTTCGCCGCTTTCTTTTTGGATGCTTTTTTCTTCGCGGCTTTTTTCTTAGCAGCCTTCTTCTTCGTGGCTTTCTTTTTGGTCGCCTTCTTTTTCTTCGTCGTGACGCCCTTCTGAGCGGCTTTGATGGCGATCAGATCGAGGGCACGCTCCAGAGTAACGGCCTCGATTTCGAGATCCTTCGGCAGCGACGCGTAAATCTTGCCATGCTTCACGTAGGGTCCGAATTTACCTTCGTAGACGCCGATCACTTCTTCATCTTCCGGGTGTTTGCCGAGTTCTCGGATTGGCGGTGCAGGGCCTCGCGGTTTGACTTCGGACAGCAACTGAATGGCTGTGTCGAGGTCGACGGTCAGCACGTCATGGTCTTTGGTGAGCGACTTGTAAATCTGTCGGCCGTCTTTGCGAGTTGTGACATACGGTCCGAATTTCCCGAGGCCCGCATTGACGACGTTATCGGTCTCAGGATGCTTTCCCAAACGCCTTGGCAGCGCGAGATAACTCATCGCTATGTCCAGCGTGACGTCTTCCGGCTCGACGTGTTTGGGAACGCTGCAACGTTTTGGCTTGGGAGAATCTTCGCCTTCGGGGTCTTCTCCCAGTTGGAGATACGTCCCGAACGGACCTGTTTTGACGTAAACGGGAAGGCCAGCTTCCGGGTGCATACCCAGCGACTGCGGACCGGCTTTTTTCCGTTCGATGAGTTTGGTCGTCAGCTCGTCGGTCACGTCGGCTGGTGCGATTTCGGCAGGCAGTGACACGCTGATCGTCTCGCCGTCTTCCTGCTCGACCTGCACGTAAGGACCGAACTTGCCGACTCGGATGTCGGGCTCAACATGTTCGAGATTCAAGGTACAGGCAATGCGAGGGTCGATGCCTTCCTCTTTACTCTTAACCTGCTGATCGAGACCTAGTTCACCGTGGTAGAACTTTCTCAGATACGGCAGACGCTCGGCCTCGCCCGACGCGACTTCGTCGAGCTGCTGCTCCATCTGCGCGGTGAATTTGTAGTCGACAAGCTGAGTGAAATGTGTTTCCAGCAACTGCGTCACGGCCATCGCGGTGAAGGTGGGAATCAACTGGTGACCCTGCTTGACGACGTACCCTCGGTCCTGAATCGTGCCGATAATACTGGCGTACGTACTCGGTCGACCGATGCCTTCCGCTTCGAGTTGTCGAACCAGCGTGGCTTCCGTGAACCTTGCTGGCGGCTTGGTTTCGTGGCTGAGCGATTCCAGTTTTTCGAGCTGCAGCTTCTCGGCTTCGGTCAGCGGCGGCAGCGCGCTTTCCTGGTCGTCGAGTGCGGCTTCGGGATCGTCGACGCCTTCGACGTACGCTCGAAAGAAACCGGGGAAGACGACGTGTCGGCCGGTTGCTCGGAAGTCTGCTTCGTCGGCGGAAATGGTCACCGTCTGGAAGAGGAGTTTCGCATCGGCCATCTGAGTGGCCATCGTTCGTTTCCAGATGAGCGCGTAAAGTCTCGCCTCACGACCGACAAGTCCGAGCTCTTCGGCAGTTTTCATTTCGGTGCCGGCAGGACGGATGGCTTCGTGAGCCTCCTGCGCACCTTTTGTCTTATTGGTAAATGTTCTCGGCGACGGGCTGAGAAACTTTTCCCCGTACCGCTCTCCGACGCTGGAACGCGCTGCGTTAATCGCTTCGCTCGACAGCGTGACACTGTCGGTACGCATGTAAGTAATGTGACCTTCTTCGTACAGCCGCTGAGCTGCCTGCATCGTCGTGCGAGCTGTCATGTTCAGCTTGCGGTTTGATTCCTGCTGAAGCGTACTCGTCGTAAACGGCGGGTACGGCTTGCGAGTCTGCTCGCGGGATTCGACCGAAGTGACGGTCCAGTCGGTTTTCTCGATGCGGTCACGAAGTGCGGTCGCCTGTTCGCCGTTGAGCAACACGACGTCGGCGCCCGGTTTCAGCTTGCCGGTGTTCTCGTCGAAGTCGCGACCGCTGGCGACTCGTTTGCCATCGACCGTGTGCAAGGTCGCGTCGAAGTTGCCGCCCGAGCCGGTTTCGAGGCCCGCTTTCAGGTCCCAGTATTCGGCGCTGACAAATCGGGCTCGTTCTTTTTCACGCTCGACCAGAACCTTCACGGCCACTGACTGCACGCGGCCGGCGGAAAGTTTCGGAGCAACCTTCTTCCACAGCAGCGGGCTGAGTGTGTAACCGAACAGTCGGTCCAGGACGCGGCGCGTTTCCTGAGCTTCAACGAGGTTCTTGTCGAGTTCCCGCTTTTGCTCGAGAGCTTCGAGGATTGCCTTCTTCGTGATTTCGCCGAAGACCATCCGGCTCGTCGGGACCGTCGGCTTGAGCAGTTCGACCAGATGCCAGCCGATGCTCTCTCCTTCGCGGTCTTCGTCCGTCGCGAGGATGAGTTCGTCGGACTGTTTCAGAGAAGCCTTCAGCTCGTCGACGATCTTCTTCTTCCCCTTCGGGATGATGTAGAGCGGTTCAAATTCGCTGTCGACGTTGATGCCGATTCTTGACCACGGCTCGCCTTTGACGGCTTTGGGGATCTCGGCGGCACCGCTGGGGAGATCACGGACGTGCCCCATGCTGGCGAGGACTTTGTAGTCGCTGCCGAGGTATCCGCTGATTTTTCTCGCCTTCGCCGGAGATTCGACGATGACCAGAGCTTTGTATTTCGACTTGGATTTCGCCACGAAAGCGATCCTTCCACTTTTAGTTGTCAGTTGTCACCAGCGGTGACTGCAACATTGTTCCGTCTTCTTCGCGAGCTATCGTTGCCGTCGCAACCACGGGCTCACGGAGAACAAATTCGACGGATTCGAGTAAATTCTGAAATCCATCAATGTTTGCGGCTGATTTCGCGGCGGAGTGAGGCTGCCAACTCGCGAGATCAAAGTTACCGGATAAACCGTTCTGAGCCCGATTCAGCAGGTCTCGGCTCGACGCAAATGCCTGTCTGGGGATGGCCTTGTGTCGATCCTGCCCCCGGCTAAAATCCGCAATCGCGACTTGCGGATGAATGGCCGGGAGGCGGGAACCGATATCCCACTCTTTCCCACTGTGTCAAGACTCCGCCGTTTCTTTGATACAGAATCAGCTGATTATACGATCCGAATCTGGCCGGTTTGACACAATAAACGGCTCCGTCGATCGTCGTATTTTGAGACCAACCAACACCGTTTCTCAGTCGGAAACCCCCGCTAATGTCATCTCCGTTCGCTGTATTTCGTCGCAACCAGAAAGTTATGACGGTTGTTTTGACGTGCCTTGCGATGTTCGCATTCATCATCCTCGACTCGGTGTCGAAGATGGAAACCTCAGCGATCATGCCGATCATTTTCGGTCTGATCGGTGCGTCGCTCGCTTGGATGTGGGGTTCGCAGAACGAACGCGGCATCAGCTACTCAACCATCGCCATCGCAGCCGTCCTTGGTGGCATCGCCGGAGCCATGCTTGTTTCCCAGACAGGAAATCAGGGCGGAGTCACGACGGCCTACGGTCGTTTGACCAATCGTGATCTGCTCGAAATGAAGCAGAAGCGCGACATTGCCAACCAGTTTGTCGTCAGCGCGTTTCGCGAGCGGAAGGGTGAAGTTCATCCGATGATGGCCAACTATTACCTCAATCAGTACCAGTTCGGAGACACCTCGAGCCGTTCAGTCGTGAAGAGGATGCTGCTCGAAAGGGAAGCCGACGAGCTGGGAATTGAGATCAGCGACGAATTCATTACGAACTACATCAAGACCGTTTCTGAGAACTCGATGACTCGTGAGGCGCTCACAAAGATTCGAAGCCAGCTGGGATTGGGTGAGTCGGAACTTTACGACACGCTGCGATCTGAGTTGCGAGCCCGCGTTGCATCGCGAGTACTGAATCCCGAACTGGTCCACATGCCCGACCAATACTGGGGTGACTTTAAAAAGCTGACCGTCAAGCATTCGATTGACGCCGTCGGCATTCCAGTCGAGCCGTTTGCCGCTCGCTTGCCGAGACCCAGCGACGCTGAAATCAATAAAGTCTTCGAGGCATTCAAAGGCGTGTACCCGATGGGTGAGAATCCTGGGTTCGTCCAGCCAGACCGTTTGAAACTCGCCTGGTTTGAATCTAACTACGAAGCAGCGGAAGCGTTGGTCGGCGAGATCCCTGAAGAAGAGCTGAAGGCTCGATACGAAGAGCGAAAAGAAACTGAATACAAAATCGAAACGTTGCCAGACTTCGGTGCTGGCTTTGACGGCGGTGCCCCGAAGTTTGGCGAACCGCCGGCTCCGGTAAAAACGACGACGCCCGAGACGGAAGGTGACGCTCCGGGAGAAGCCGCGAAGCCAGATAATTCGGAAGCCGCCCCAGCAGCAAAAACCGGCGACGACGCGCCAGCCAAAACGCCAGCGAGTGACGACGCTTCGCCAGCCAAAGAAGCGGCATCAAAGGATGCGCCATCGACTGACGAAAAATCGGACGACGCTGCCGCGACGAAGCCAGAAGCCGAAGAGTGCGGCGACGGCGAAGATCAGGAAACGGAAGCCGCGACTGACGATGCGAAGGTCAAGAAGGACCCTGAGCCAGCAGCCGAAACGCCAGCTGCCGATCCAAAACCAGTCGAGGAAGCAAAGCCCGCTGCTGAGGAAACTCCCGCCAAACCTGTTGATGCTCCGAAAGTCGCCACAGAAAATCCAGCAGAACCACCGGTTGTTGAACTCTCTGGAGTGAAGTATCGATCGTTCGAAGAATTGCGGGATGAAATTCGCGATCTCATGCTGCGTGAAAAAACTGAAGAGCGAATTGAAAAGCAGATTTCAGCAGCTGTCACGGCTGTCAAAGACTGGCGATTCAAGCTGACGGAAGAGACTCCTGAAATCTCTGATGAAGACCTTGCTGCGAAGATCGCCGCCAAGGCGAAAACGTACGCCGAAAAGAACGGGCTCAAGTTCGTGGCTCCAGAGGAATTCCTGTCTCAGCAGGAGTTGATCGAGCACAAAGAATATCGATTGGGTAACGCTGTCGAGCCATCCGATCCGAATGATTTCATGGCTCAGCCACAGACCGCCGCCGCTCGGTTGTTTACCGGAGCGACGACGTTGTTCATCCCTGAAGAAGCTCAGGGCCAGTTCGACGACACGCTTCGTTTCGCCTTCTGGGCAACCGGCGAGAACGAGCAGCATGTTCCAACCATCGACGAGCCGGGAGTTCGCAAGCAGGTTGAAAAAGCAGTAAAGATCAGGAAAGCCCGCACCGAGGTGGAAGCACGTGCGACCATGCTGGCCAACTCGCTCAAAACAAGACTTGATGAGTCGAGCATCGTGTCAATCGCCGAAGGGGTCGATGGTCAGACAGTCTTCGGAGCAACGGTATCCGCCACCGAAGAGAAGAATGACGACGCTCCATCAGACGCTGAACCGGCCAACGATGAAGGCAAAGCGGCGAAAGAGTCGGATGCGGAAGAGTCCTGCGGAGACGAAGAGGGCTCTGAAGCTGCTGCGGATGAAACAAAATCCGAAGAGTCTGCACACGCCGCCGCCGACACGGGCAGTGACAAAGAGGCGAACGAAGAAGTCATTGACGAGCCATTGTCCGTGATTTTCAGCCCGCCGTTCACCTGGTACCGCCAGTCTTCGCAGGGAATGCAGATGAACCCGTTCGCTCAGCCGACGCTTGAATTCGGCTTCGTGCTCGGCATCGACGGAGTTGATAACAACTTCATGGAGACTGTGTCGAAAACAGCAGTCGGCGACGTCGTCGTCATTCCGAATCTGACAAAGCAGGTTTACTACGTTGTTCACGTGAAGGCTCGTAACCCATCCGGTGATAATGACCCAAGCCTCGCACCGGCCAGGCAACAGTTCATCACCGAGAATGTTCCGATGTCACAAATCTACCGTCAGCTGGCGAATTCTCAGGGCTCTGAGATTTACCAGGCCTGGCAGGCCGAATTCTTCGCGAAGCACAACGTCAGCGTCGAAGAACTGGACGCCATTTAGGATCGTCCAGGACGAACTCTCAATTCAAAACGCCTCGTTCATTCGTCAATGAGCGAGGCGTTTTCTGCTTCTCTGCAATCTGACCGTCGTCACAGACATTCGGGCATTTCGGATACGATTGCTTAAACTCGGCAGGTTACTCATCCTGCTTCCAGGCGAAATTTCTTCAGACTTTGTGATCAGGAAGTCTGTTTTCACAATCTGCTGCGGCGTCCACGGCAACAGTGACGATACTTGCACCAGCGTCGAATCTGCCTTTCGGCGGAATTTGCATCACCCTTTGAACTTCAGGCAGACATGTCGAGCAGCGTCGACGATATCCCGAAACCGCGGAAGACGCCCCGAGCGTTGCTGCGTAAAATTCTGATGCTCGACGATACGCCGCACTCAATCGCCCTCGGTACGACGATCGGGATGTTCATCGGAATGACTCCGACGGTCGGCATCCAGATGATCATTGTGCTGGTGATTGCTTTTCTGACTCGACCGTTCTTTCGCTTCAACAAAATTGCAGCCGTGCTGACGGTCTATGTGACGAATCCGCTGACGATTATCCCGATTTACTGGTTCAACTATCAGGTTGGGACATGGTTTGTCCCATCGCGGATTGTGTACGAAGACTTTGTGGCGATCGTTCAATTCGACAGTCACGACAACTGGTCAGAGAGGGCGACGTCGCTGATGACCGAACTCGGCGCACCGTTGCTGGTCGGGTGCCTGCTGGTCGCCATCGTGAGCAGCGTATTGACCTACCCAACGATGCGATGGCTGCTTCGTCGATGCCATCAGGATGACGTTCCGAACGACGATCAGATTCACGATCGGACTTCAGAGTGAGCAACACGTTTCATCTCACAGCCCGCGTTGGTTTCGGCCTGGAAGCCGTTGTTTCCCGCGAACTGAAAGACCTGGGTTTTGAAGACCTGCAGTCCGAAGATGGCCGGGTCCATTTCTCTGGCGGCTTCGAAGCGATTGTCCGAGCAAATCTCTGGTTGCGCAGTGCAGATCGCGTTGTGCTTCAGATTGGCGAGTTCAAGGCTCACGATTTCGGCCAGCTGTTTGACCTGACTCGGGATTTGCCGTGGGAGCAATGGCTGCCGCGCGATGCCGAGTTTCCCGTGACAGGTCGGTCGTCGAAGTCGCAACTTCACAGCGTGCCGGACTGTCAGCGCATCGTGAAGAAGGCAATCGTCGAGCGACTGCGGTCGGCGTACGACGTCGACTGGTTCGAAGAATCCGGGCCGCTGTACCCCATCGAAGTTTCCGTCCTCAAGAACAACGTCAAGCTGACGATCGACACGTCGGGTTCGGGGCTCAACAAACGCGGCTACCGAAAGCTGACGGCCAAAGCTCCACTCCGCGAGACACTGGCCGCGGCGATGGTGCAGCTCAGCGTGTGGAACCTTGAACGCCCCTTCGTCGACCCGTTCTGCGGCAGCGGAACCATCCCCATCGAAGCAGCTTTGATCGCGACCAACCGGGCGCCGGGACTGAACCGCGTCTTTGCCTGCAGCGACTGGCCTCAGATTGAGGATTCCGTCTGGGAACACGCCTGGCAGGAAGCGAAGGATGTCATGCGACCGGCTCCCGAAGAACTGCTGATCGGCACGGACGTTGATCCCGTGGTTCTTGGGATGGCACGGTTTCACGCAAACAAAGCCGGCGTGGGCGATCTGGTGCATTTTCAGCAGCGACCGTTCCACGAGTTAAGCTCAGCGAAGAAGTACGGCTGCGTGGTCACAAATCCGCCGTATGGTGAGCGGATGGGCGAAGAGGCCGAAGTTGAACGGATCTACGCCAGCATGGCCGGAGTCTTCAACAGGCTCGAAACCTGGTCGTTCTTCGTGCTGACGCCGTTCGAGAAATTCGAAAAAGCGGTCCGCCGCCAGTCGACCCGCCGTCGGAAACTCTACAACGCAAAGATCGCCTGCACCTTGCACCAGATTCTCGGCCCTCGTCCGCCACGGCGAACCGTAGGTCAGGCTCCGCCTGACGAAGTTGACCAATAATTCGTTCCGGATTGCGGACACGAATGGGTTTTACGTTTCGGACTTCGTCAGACAGAGCCTGGTTTCGGACTCCGTCAGGCAGAGCCTGACCTACAAAACAGCCAACTTTACGCAGCCGGCCACATTGCACCGAAGATGCCCGCAACGATCGCCGCGTACAGCACCGATTCGATGATGTGTCCGGCGATGCGATTGTGGAACCAGATCGCGTGCTGCACGATCGCTGCCAGGAAGGTCATCAGGCCCGCAGTCGCGACGAAGCGGAAGACCGTCATGAAGTCCGCGCCGGCCGGAATGTGAAGTTGCGCGAGGTAGGCCAGACAGAAGCTGACGACCAGAAAATAGACGAACGTCAGTCCCAGATTGCGGCCCATGCTAAGCTTGCCATAAATCGTGATCACGCCAACAGGGCCTTCGTCGAATTTCTTTTTGTACTCGTCGCTCTGCATTTCTTTCGGGTCGTTACAGCCGGGAATCATGTAACTGCCCTGCGGGACTCCCGCTGTCTTCAAGGCGGCCATGACCTCGTCTTCTTTCTCCAGCTTGATCCAGTCCTGCTTATGAAACTGCAGGACCATCCACGAAAGAAAGCTGGCGAAAAACAACGCGACACCGCTGAGCAGAACGGGGAGCAAAAGTGATGTCAGCATTGGATGCTTCTCCAGTCGTTAAGTGACTCGATTATTATTTCGATTTGTTGTACTCGACGAATTCGCCGTTCTTGAATTTCTGCCAGTAGACCTTCAAGTCAGAAGCAACCTCGCCTGAGAGAAGTACGACGCCAATGACGTTTGGAAAGGCCATGCCGAGGATCATCAGATCGCCGAACTCCAGCACGTTCGTCGCGGAAACGATCGAGCCAAGAAAGACGAAACAGAGAAAGATGACGCGATACACCATCGATGATCCGTCGCCGAAAATGTAAGCCCAGCAGCGTTCGCCGTAGTACGACCAGGAGATCATTGTCGAATATGCAAACAGCGTGACGGCGATGGCCAGCACGTAGCGGAAGCCGGCGATCTGGCTGTCCATCGCGAGCGAAGTCAGTGTGGCGCCCTGATTGCTGCTGCGAGCGGCTTCGAACAGAGGGTCGGGATTGTTGTAGGCCCCCGTGATGACGATCACGAGTGCGGTCATCGTGCAAATGACAACGGTGTCGATGAACGGTCCAAGCAGCGCGACGATTCCTTCTCGAACCGGGTATTCCGTCTTGGCGGCGGCATGAGCAATGGCCGCTGAGCCGACGCCGGCTTCGTTCGAAAATGCTGCTCGTTTAAATCCGGTTACCAGGACACCGATAAATCCGCCATACAAAGCTTCGTCAGAGAAAGCACCGGCCAGAATCGATGAGATTGCGTCGGGGATCAAGGCAACATTCATCAGCAGGATCGCCAGGCACGACAGCACATAGACGCCGCACATCGTTGGTACGATCTTCTCGGCAACGCGAGCGATCGATCGAATTCCACCGATAATCACGACGCCGACCGCGACGGTCATCACCGCGCCGTAGACCCACCGATTGCCGTCGTCTTTCAGAAACTCGATCGACTCCGCGACTGCGTTCAGCGACTGATTGACCTGGAACGAGCAACCTCCGCCAAACGAGCCTCCGATGCACAACACAGCGAAGATGAACCCCAGGGCGGCACCTACTGGTCCTAGCCCCTTCTTCTTCAGGCCACGCGAGAGGTAGAACATCGCTCCACCCATGACGCGGCCGTCCGGGCGAACTTCGCGGTACTTCTGGCCGAGCGTGCATTCGACAAACTTCGACGTCATGCCGATGAAGCCGGCGATGATCATCCAGAACGTTGCTCCGGGGCCTCCCAGAGCGACCGCGATGGCGACTCCAGCAATGTTGCCCAGTCCGACCGTCGCAGACAGCGCTGACGTCAGTGCCTGAAAGTGGCTGACCTCGCCAGCGTCGTCCGGATTGTCGTAGCGGCCCGCCGTCACAAAGATTGCGTGCTTGAACGCTCGGACGTTGATAAATCCCATCCGTATCGTGAAGAAGATCGACCCCAGAACCAGCCAGATAACCGCCAGTTGAAGGTTGCCGATCGAGTCTTTGCCGTCGACTTTTTCGTTGCCGAAGAAATTCAGCACGTTGTAAAACATGTAGTAGCCGAGGAATTCGTTGACCTCGCCAAAGACTTCGTTGACCTTCGCCTGAAAGTCATCGTCAGCTGCCTTCGGCTCTTCCGTGGCCGGGGGCGATGGTGCCGTCTCGTTGTCGGCAGGTTCAGACGATTCAGGAGCAACGTCGTCGTCGGTGACGACCTCTTTTGTTTCCTGCTTGTCGACAGGTTCCTGTGCAAACACAGACGGGCCGTTGAACAGCAGGGTTGATGCGAGGATTGCTGAAAGAAGAAGCTTTGAGGTAACCGCGGTTCGCATATGGAGTCTCTCCCGAAGAATCTGGGGATCGGCGTTGGGCGACATGAGTCTGCAAGTCTGTATGAAACAGACGCGAAAGATCGTAGCAGCGACGAATCAACACCGGAACCTGAGGATGCTTCAGGATGACGGCGTCGCAGGCGGATTGCTGCAAAAGCGGAAGTAGACTTCGCTGGCCTTTTCGAGCTGGTCGATTTCGATCCACTCGTCTTTCGTATGTGCCTGGTCGATCGAGCCAGGGCCGAACACGACGGACGGAACCCCGGCGCTGCATGTTCGAGAAGCATGCGTTCCGTAAGGAACTCCGACAGAAGCGTGCGGGCCGGCGACTTCTGAAATGTGTTGCTGCAGGCCGTCGGCCAGCCAGCCATTGTCGTCGTTGCTCAGCGTCGGGCTGACGATGTACGGCGGCTTCATTTCAAAGTCGAAGTCGAGCTTACTTTTCAAGAAGTGGCGGATGTCGTCGTAGGCTTCGTCGGCGTCGTCTCCCGGTGTCAGTCGACGGTCGACTTCAATTGAGCATTCGTCCGGCACGACGTTCACGCTGGCTCCGCCGGAAATCAGACCGACGCTCAACGTGGCCGGTCCGCACAGCGGGTGTGCCGGCGATCGACCAGGCAGCTCGGCAGCGTACTCTTCCAGGCAACCGACGAGCCGAGCCATTCGATAAATTGCGTTCACACCCTGCGTCGGATCCGAACTGTGACACGCTCGGCCTTTGGTTGTGATCACAAACCGAGTGACGCCTCGGTGCGCGACGACGACGTCCAACAACGTGGGTTCGGCGATGATCGCAGCGTCGGGTTTTTCATTCAGCAAAGCCGAGCGACCGTCTCCGTCCTGCCAATAGTGAATCAGGTCGCTGATGCCGGTCGTTGTGGATTCTTCGTCGCAAGTGCAGCTCATGACGACGTTCGCGGCACCGTTGGTTTTCTCCAGAACGAGTCTGCGAAACGCCCAAAGCATGGCCGCCATGCCGCCCTTGACGTCCGATGATCCGCGTCCGTAGAGCCGTCCGTCTTTGATCGTTGGCTCGAATGGATGAATCGTCATTCCGTCAACGGGGACGGTGTCCTGGTGCGCGTCGAGCAGGAACGTTTGCGTCGCGTCAGGTGATTCGAACTTTGCCAACACGTTGCAGCGGCCGGGCGAGACTTCGATCACTTCGTGAGGGCAACCGAGGTCGCTGAAGAACTGACGAAGATATTCCGTCACGTTGGCTTCGAAGTAGATCGGCCCGGAAAGGTCGCGGCCCATCGGGTTGACGCTGGGGATCGCGACGAGGTCGCTCAGGAGATCGACAACATTTTCCGGCATGTGATCTCTCCTCCGGACCTGATCCGGCTCAGAACGAGGACGACTTGTAGACCACGCCTTCGTCGATCTTCGAAAAGCCGACGGACTCGAAGACTTTTTTAGCGGCTACGTCACCATCTTCAATGTTAGCCGTCAGTCGTGTCACCGTTTCCTTGCGAAGACGTTTGATGACTTCCAGCAGCAACGCCTGGCCGAATCCCTGGCGGCGATATTGTTCATCAACCCACAAATCGACGAGACCAATGGCCTGCTCGTGCCAGGATTTGGCGTACGCGTCCAGGCCGACGATGGTCACTCCGGCGACAGGGGGCAAAGCGGCGGTGGACGCGGGCCTGCCAGCTTTTGGAACGAGCACGCAGTAAACAGCGTCCAGTCGTCCGTAACGGCACATCCACCACCACGAACACGGATCCGGACGGTCGACGAGCATGAGTTCCCATTTGCGGCGGATCATCGACGAGCGAAAATGGACCGGATCTCGATCACTCATCTGGCGACTGGTAATCGCGTAATGTCCTGACGCTTCGTATCCCAGGCTCGTGAAGAACGGCGACGCGGATTCGTCAGACAGTAGGAAACCAGCGGGCCGAGCCCCTCCATACAGTCCGAAATAAAACGGATCGGTCCTGCGAGCCGGGCCGGCCTGAATCTGCGTCGCGCCTTTGCCTTTCAGAAAAGTCTCAGCTCGGCTGACAAGTTCGCGGCCGATTCCCTGTCGACGATACTTCGGATGCACAACGACAGCGCAGATGACGCCCCTGGAATTGTCCAGCGAGTTACCATCGGCCGAGCATCCGAATCCGGCATGAACGAACCCGACCGGCGTGCCATCATCAATGGCCAGGATCAGGCCGTGACGATCGAAGTAGGTCTGCGCGTAGTTGACCATGTCAAAAGACATGTCATTCGAGAGTGCCTGGGCGGCGCCGTGTCCGAGTTTTGCTTCTTCCCAGAGTCTGAGAATCTGCGGCGGGTCGTAATTTCGGAACGCCCGATACTCAATCACGTGGCACGATCTCTTTGGGAGCAGCGAAAGTGTGACCGGCAGGGGGTCATCAAGAGGCACGCCTCAGCCGGAGTCTGGAAGAGGCCCACCATCGTACTTACGCAAATTGCCACCCGCAAGCAGTGTCGACACGTCGAGAACGTGCGATTCCCAAACCTGGAATGAGTGCTCGTCACAAAGCCAAGTCGCGTCCTGAGGATCGGTCCCGAAATAACTTCCCGAATTCGGTAAGAGCGGTGATTTTCGTCAT
>CALDJX010000562.1 GCA_937899075.1 uncultured Planctomyces sp.
GTCTTCACGGTGTCAGCCAGCAGTCCGTCGTTGGCGAGCATGCTCGTCAGCGCGAGCCCTGCCGCCGACAGTCCTGCCGTTTCAAGAAAACTCCGACGATCAAGCAATCGCCGCCCGTGAAGAGAAAGTGATTCGGCATGATTCATGATTAAGATTCCTTCAGCAACCAGAGTGTCGGGCTACTGTTTACGTGCTCTTGAAGTCGAATTTTTCAACAGGAGAAAACAGAGTGAGCAGAGTCAGGAATCGAATCCTGTCTCTGTTTCCTCTGCTTTCTCCTGTTCAAAACTCAGAGATTCCTGTGCTTCTTATGGAAGAAACGCAAACTCGTTTGAATTCATCAACGCTCGGCAGACGAAAGACAGGTCTTCGTTTCCGGCCAACTCCAGGCACGCAGCCCGTTCCTGATCTTCCGGTTTTCGGCCGAGCAACAAGGCAAAGCAGCGATCAACTGCCGCGTACCTGTCATTGTTTGATTCAGCTTCTGCGCGAGCTGCAATCTTCTTTGATTGCTCAATCACAAAGTCGCTGTTCATCAAATTGAGCGCCTGCAGCGGCGTTGTCGACACAGGCCGTTTCGCTCGGACCTGTCCACAGTCCGGGAAGTCGAACGCGGTAAAAATCCCGTCATCGACTCGGCGCATTCGTTCCTGGTAAAGCAGACGCCGCCAGGTTTCGGGGCCGTGGTTGTTGACGACTTCCCATTGCGCGTAGGTCTTTTTTTCGTTGTGAATACGGTAGCTGCGGCCACCGATTGTGCGATCGAGCAACCCCGACGCCTGCAGAATCGAATCGCGAATGACTTCGGCTTCGACGCGTTTCGGTGGAAATCGCCAGAGCAACGTGGCACCGGCATCCTTCGTCATGCCGGCAGAGTTGGGCTTACTCGACTGGCGAAACGCGTCGGACATGACAAGCAGGCGGATCATCGATTTCATCGACCACGTTTTTTTGCCAGACGCTGTCGGGTTAACAAACTCGGCGGCCAACCAGTCGAGCAGTTCCGGGTTTGACGGAGACGCTCCCGCTTTGCCGAAATCACTGGTCGTCGGCACGATGCCGCCGCCAAAAACATGATGCCAGATCCGGTTGACCATCACGCGTGAAGTCAGTGGGTTGTCCTCACTGCTGATCCATTTGGCGAACTCGGCTCGCCGTTTGGAACCGGGAGCGGTCGTTGGCAGTTTCAAATCACCGCCAAGAATCGCTGGGCCGGCTGGTGCCACTTCGTCACGAGGATTCTCCGGACTGCCTCGAAGCAGCACTCGCGTGACCGCTGGCCGAACGAAACGGCCGACGAAACTCGGGCGAGGACCTTCTTCGGCCAACGATGCAATCTGCTTCTGAATTTCCGCGAGTGCCGTCTTCCGTTCGGGATGCTGTTCGTTCAGCTTTTTATTGACGAACCACGTGCCGACCCACGGTTGCCAACTGCCGTCACTTTGCTGCACGTCCATGTCGAATTCGTACCGTGGGAGGTACGGCTTCTTGTCGAGATAGTCTGTCTCGTAGAAGTATTCGCGATTGCTGGAGAGCCGCAGCCGATCGACGCTTTGAGGCTCCTGGAAATTGAACTGCACCCAGGCTCGTTCTTCGGACTTCGGCGGAAACTGTGCCCGCCACGTCATCGTTCCAAAATCACCATCAATCAAGCGTTCCACTGGAAAGCGGCCATCGACGCCATCTGCCGCGTTGCTGGAGACTGTTGTGCCCCGGCGTTTGTGGGCGAGGTTTTCATCCTTCTCAGTCGGACCGAAAACTTCCAACTCATCCAGTCCGACACTCGGCTGCTTGAAGCGAATTCGAATCGCTTTCGCCGTGACGGGCTTGAAGTGGAGTTCGCGGAAGGCGCCCCAGTTTTCTTCCCACCCACCGATGTCCCTCAAGGTACGGCGTTGTTTCGCTATGGCCTGCCAGAGTTCCTGTCCTCTCTGACGGCGCGGATGTTCTTCGGAAAATTCCGGAAACCGGCTGCCAAATTCGACATCCTGAAAGACACCGGTCATCGAGTAGTAATCTTTGATCGTGATCGGATCGAATTTGTGATTGTGACACCGAGCACAGCCCATCGTGACACCCATGATGGACGCCCCGACTGTCTGCATGATTTCGTCCATGCGGTCGGCTCGCGCCTGACGAATCGCCGACGGTTCGCGGCCGACCGTTGCGGCTGGCACGTGAGGACCGGCTACCAGGAATCCGGTAGCCTCGCCCATGCCCATCGAGTCGCCCGCAATCTGCTCGCGCACAAACTGGTCGTACGGCTTGTCTTCGTTGAACGCTCGCACGACATAGTCGCGATAGATCCAGGCGTTCTTACGATAAAGGTTCGCTTCCGATCCGTTGGTTTCCGCCCAGCGAATCACGTCGAGCCAGTGTTGCGCCCAACGCTCGCCGAAATGTGGCGAAGCCAGCAGCCGATCGATAAGTGCGACGTAAGCGGCCTCTTCGTCGTCTTTGTAAGCGGTCTCAAACGCGGCTGTTTCTTCAGCAGTCGGGGCGAGTCCGGTCAGCACGATGGATGCTCGACGAATCAACGATCGGGCATCTGCACGTTCCGAAAATGAGAGCCCGTTTTTTGCCAGGACCTCGCCCAGGAACGCATCGACCGGATTCTTTGATTCGCCAGCAACCTTCGGAACGTCGGGACGCACGACCGGTTGGAACGACCAGTGGTCAGACTTTTCTTCAGCCACCGCTTCCATTTGGCCGGGCCAGATGGCTCCCTGTTTGATCCAGTTTTTCAAAAGAGCAATCTCTTCAGCCGGCAGCTTGTCTTCGTCCGGCGGCATTCTCATTTCAGCATCAGCGTGATTGATCAGTTCGATCAGGTAGCTGTTTTCCGGCTTGCCAGGCACAACGGCGGACAGGCCAGACCCGCCACCTTTCAACATTCGCGGTCGAAGATCGAGACGCAGGTTCGACTCCTGCGTGTCTTCCCCGTGACAGAACCAGCAACGTTCCTCAAGGATCGGAGCGATGTCGCGTTTGAAATCGACATCCTCGGCCTGCGACTGAAGCGGCAATAAAACTGCGAAAACAACCGTCGTGAGAATCCGCCGAAGCGTTGAACCGCAGTCTGACATAACTCGTGTCCTGTCTTCTTTGTCACCCAATCGTAGGGCCGGTACCCACCGGCCAATCGCATGGCTTGATTGTGTCTGGCCGGTAGGAACCGGCCCTACACAATCAGTCCTCACAACGCCGCCTTCCAGCCGGCATTGAGTTGCTTCGTCAGCGCGTCCACGATCTTTGGATTGTTACTGGCGATGTTTTTGGTTTCACGTGGATCGGTCTGATGGTCGAAGAGTTCGACGTAGACCGGTGTCGCTTTGACGTCGCGATGATCTCGCCAGACGACCAGACGGTAGCGATCGGTTCGCATCGTGTAGCCCATCAAATGCTCTTCGAACAATTCTCGATCCCACTTCTCGCCCTGCTGAGCGATGATGCGTTGCTCGACTTCTTTGATCAGCGGCCCGAACCAGGTTTCACGCATTTCCGGTGACAACGGATTGGCTGCCCATTCGCGGAGCGCTGGATTCGGATACTGACTGAAGGCGGCTTTCTTCCACGGCTTGTCCGGCGTATCGAGCAGCGGCTTGAAACTGTGTCCTTCGAGATGGCTCGGCAGCGGCAGGCCGGCCAGTTCGCACAGAGTCGGGTACATGTCGACCAGCTCGACCAGCGCGTCTGTTTTGACGCCTCGCGTCTTCATGTCCGGTGCCGAGATCATCAGAGGCACGCGTGTGGCGATTTCGTAGTTGGTCGCTTTTCCCCACACGCCCATGTCGCCGAGATGCCAACCGTGATCGCCCCACACGATGATGATTGTGTTGTCGCGAACGCCGGCTTCTTCGAGAGCTTTTACCATCAGACCGATCTGAGCGTCGACATAACTCGTACTGGCCAGGTAAGCATGCTTGAGTGTTCGCGACAGTTCAGCACCGAGCGGCCCGGTCTTCGGGATCCCGGCCCGCGTGCGGAGTTCAAACGAAGCATGCAGCCCCATCGCCGCCCCGTTTTCCGGCGAGTCCGTTTCTGTCGCCATCGGAATCTTCGCGGGGTCGTACATGTCCCAATACTTTTTGGGAGCACACCAGTTGAGATGCGGCAACTTATAGCCCATCCCCAGAAAGAACGGCTTGTCACTCTTCCTGACCATCTCTTTCATCGTGGCGATTGCGATCTGAGTGTTGTAGCCGTCCAGGTAGGCCGCGTCGGGAACGTCGGCAGCTTCATAAGCAGGTCCGCTGGCCAGCCCGCGTTTGGCCGCTTCGCCGTACTTCGCCAACATCGCCTTGCGGTCATCCGCTTGGATCTTCTGATTTTCAGGAAGAAGAAAAGTCGACGTCGGCTTCTTGAGCCCCTTAATCCATTTGACCGGTGCGCGGCTCCATGAGGTGCCTTCATCGGTGTCGCCGTTATGAAAGATCTTCCCACAGTAGGCCGTCTCGTAACCGTGCGCGATGAAGTGCTGCGGCAGCGTGAGGATGTCCGGCTGCAGCTCTCGCAAAGAAACATAGTTATGAAAGAGCCCCGTCGTTTCCGGCCGGGCTCCCGTCATCAGACTTGCTCGCGACGGACGACAGATCGCCTGCTGACAGTACGCTCGATTGAACAGCAGCCCGTTCTTCGCAAGAGCGTCCAGATTCGGCGAAACGGCAATCGGCGAGCCATAGCAACCCAGCTCAGGCCGCAGATCGTCGACCGCGATGAACAGAACGTTCGGCTTGTCTGCCGCCTGACATTGAAACGCCAGAGTGAGGACGCAGGCGATCGTGAACACAAATTTCATGAGTTGATCTTTCGATATTTGTATATCTCGGTTCTACCGTTTTGATTCCGCCGCTTTTTTTGGCATACCACTTTTGTCGTTCGGTGCCCGATGCCAAGCCATCTTTGTTGGTGTCGAGTTCGGCGAAGTTGGATTCGACTTTGGCCAGATTCCACGTCCAGCCATTCTTCTCCCACTTGGCTTTCTCTTTCGCAACGAATTCTTTCTTTGTCCAGTCCGTGGAAGCCTTCTTGACTGCGTCGCCGGGTTTCTGCCAGACGCGAACGTAGTCAACTGACATCGTCGTTGGAAACCCTTCGGCTGTCGTCTTGTCCGATACAGCAAATCGCTCGCCATCTTTATATCCAACGAAGGGATAACGAAGCCCCAGCGACAGTGTGACATGCATCGGCAGGTGCCAGTACAGGTTCCGCTTTCGCCCGACCTCTTTTCCGTCGATGTACCACACGATCCACTCGGGGGAATTATCAACGCCATAGACGTGATAGTCCGCGCGAGGATCCCAGGAAGAATCGAAATGCGTCTTGCAAATGTCCGGTCGATTGTTTGGCCTCGCCCACACTCGCTTGCCATCCTTGATCAGCGTTGTGTGCAGGTTGCAGTCGATGCGGTTGACCGGAAAGTGCTTTTTCGTTTCGAAGTCGTACTCGCTTTGCTGCAACTCGACGATGTCGATTTCGGAATAGGCGACCGTTTCACCGTCACTCGCTTCGTAGCGATTTTGAGGACCGATGCTGTACAGCCAGAACGATGGACACGCACCCGGATATCGCGAGCAGCCTTTGATTCGAGCCTCAAAGTACCCGTACGTGATTGCCTGGTCGTTGCGGGCCATGCCTGAGGTGTAGTGAAAAGCCTGCTTTCCTCGCTGATGATCTTTTTGTTCCATCGTCAGGTGCATCGAGCCGGCCTTCTGCGTGACGTTCTCGGGTTCCCAGCTCCACGGGCCAAAGTCTTTGGAGTCGATATTCCACTTCTTTCGATCGACCTTATCACCATTGAACTCGTCGGATCGTCCGACGCTGAGTATCCAGTTTCCGGTTTGTCCAATGACCGGATCGTGAAACGGCACAGGATCGGCTGCGACTGCAAAGGTCGATCGCAATAACGCGACGACAATAATAAATGACGCAATTCTCATGGCTGTGAGCTTTCACTGAAAATCCTGATTGGTTGATCGGTTCAGGTTCGCCTGTCGATCGTTCAAAGGCCTACCGCGTTCCAAACGTCAAGTCATACTTCGGCATCATATTCCTGACCCAACCGTCCAGACTGCCTTTCGTATCGTGCCACAGCGGGTCGATATGAGTCTTCCCCCACCTGGCACCGTCGGCGATCCGGCTGTTGATGAAGTCTGAGTTGTTCTTCGCGAGGTCAGCGGACTCACCTACATCGTTGGCAACATCAAAGACCTGCCATTTGCCACCGTTCTTTCGGTACGCTTTCAGGTTGCCCTGGCGAATCGCCACCTCGTTACCGGCACCGTGGTGACGCAACCAGAACAAAGTCTCATCTTCGTGTGGATTTCGGTTGGCCAGGAGGTCATTCCAAATGTCTTTTCCGTCGAGTTTCTTATCACCAGGTATCGACGCTTCAGCCAGACTGGCAAACGTCGGATAGAAGTCGAGAGCGAGTACCGGGTGATTGAAGACGGCTTTCGCAGGAACGTTGCCAGGCCAGTGCATGAACATGGGCACGCGAATGCCGCCTTCGTGAGTTGACCCCTTGTCATCCTGAAGCGGAGCGTTGTTGCCGGCCTGCAGAATCTTTCCGCCATTGTCGCTGAGAAAGACGATCAGCGTGCTATCCATGATCGAATCAGCTGCGTCGCCGTCCCGATTCGGATCATTGAGCGCGTCGACGATGTTTCCCACTCCACGGTCCACCGCGTAGACCATGGCGGCATAGTTCTGTCGCGCTTCGTAGTCTCGGAAGTTCACTCCATTGCCAGGATCCGTCGGAGCATGATCCGGATACAGATGCTTCAGGTCTTCCGTCTTGCCGTGCAGCGGCGAATGCGGAGCGTTGTAGGCGAGGTACAGAAAAAATGGTTCGTCCTTGCCAGCATCCTGAGTCATGAACTTCACGGCTTCGTCGGTCAGCATGTCCGTCAGGTAGGCACCTTCGGGGGACTTGTAGTCTTCGCGGTTGCGCTGAAGAAAGTTCTGATAGTCGTTGATCTTTGGCTCGACCTTGTCGGTGAGGTACGGGTAGTACTGATGCCCGCCGCCGAGGAATCCAAAGAACTCGTCAAAGCCACGAGTGTTCGGGTGAAACGGCCGAGCATCACCGAGATGCCATTTCCCGATACAGCCTGTCCGATAACCAGCCTTCTGCAGAACAGAGCTGATCAACGTTTCGCTTTCGGGGATGCCTTTCCCGTTATAGTCCTCAAGGTTCTTCGCGACGTCAGGAAGGTTCTTCTGCCCGCCGAAACAATGCGGCATCCGCCCTGACAACAACGCCATTCGACTGGGCCCACAAAACGGATGGGCCACGTAAGCTTGCGAAAAGATCGTGCCGCGCCGAGCCATCGCATCCAGGTTCGGCGTCACGACATCCGTTTCGACACCGAAATGTTTCGCGTTGAAACCGACGTCCGCGTACCCAAGATCGTCGCACAGAATGAAAACGATGTTTGGCCGCTTCGTGGGAGCATCATTTGCGCGACACGTTGCCGTCATCATGCAAAGTGCGAGGCATAACGCACCAACTTGTGAGCCGACGGCGCTAGCCGCGGGCCTTGCCACCGGTAGGTTCTGCGTCGTTCTGCCCGTGGCTAGCGCCATCGGCTCACCATGAAATCTAGTAACCAAGAGGGCGTCCTTGCTTGTAAAGGTCTTGAGTTTCTTCGGGAGTTAGCGCGGCATCAAAAATGGCCAGCTCGTCAATCGCTCCGTTGAGATTTCGAACGGCGAACCACGGCGTCTTGCGAAATGGCTGGCCCCAGTTTCCGATTTCAGCCGGGCCGATTCGCAGCGTTGAGATGTGGAACTTGTCGACAATCGCTTCACGGCTGAGTTCTTCGCCGTTGACGTACTGCACAACCTGCCGGCCGACCGGGTCGTAGACGGAGGCAATGTGAAACCACTGACCGCTTTTCGAGACATCCCAGAAAGGCTCGGTGAAGTAAACCCGGTGAAGACCTGCGTCCCTCACGACTTTCTCGTCGAACGAATTCGACACGCGAATGTCCTGCGAGTCGTCGACCATGACCGAAAACATCAGCCGGCCGTCGTCGCGAATCTGCCAGTGAGGCTCGCCGTTTTCGTAACCGTCGCCCATGAATAGAGCGTTGTATCGATGCTCAAGACTGTCGATCTTCACCCAACAGGCAAACGTGAACGCCTGGAACTCGCCGTCGATGCGAACTCGAACGCGCGATCCCGGTCGGTCGAATTCAAACCCCGAGGTCTTAGTACCAAATCGTCCGGCCACTCGATCGACGAGGCCCACGGTCTGCCCGTCCCGCTCGCTGCCGGCCGCTGACTGGTTGGGAACTTGTCGACCAGAATTTGATTCCAGGATCGGGTAGTAGGCGATCAATCGTTTGTCAGCTCGCAACTGCTGCGAATGCGTCTTCCATTGAGCGAACCGTTCTGATTGAGCGGTGTCACGGCGACGTCGGACATCACCAATCGTGCTAAGTCCGGTCAGCGAATCTTCGCCGCCGTCGGCTCCCTTCAACCAACGTTTCTGGCCAGTGATGAGATGATTGCCGTCGTGCTCGCCACCGCGAAGTTCAATTTCTCCGTCGATGACTTCGACGTGTGCATTTTCTGCTCCAACGTCGAGAGCGAACTCCGTCCCGAGATCGACGATTTCAGAACCTGCGGCTTTGACAACAAACCCGCGAGCGGCTGGCGGCACGTTCGCTCGGAGACGCCCGCTGGTAACCTGCACCGACCAGTCGGATTCAACATTCAATGATGCCGGACCTTCAACAATCAGCGTCGCGCCGCAGAAGAAATCAATTTCGGCGACCCCTTCATCAAACTGAAGCAACCCCGCCGGCAGGACGTCACCTTCCCGATACGATTCCGATTTCTCTGCCCATCGGACATCGACCGATCGTCGAAGCGTGGCATGACCTGCCATGACCGATTCAGACTCAGAATTCGTACCGGTGGCTTCTCTCCCATCCGCAGTCTGTTCCTGCTGACGGGCACCGTCCCGATGTCCGAACCAAAACGCGGCCGCGCCGACGATCAGGATTGCTGATGCAACAGCGAACGTGCGAGCCCAACGACTGTCCGCGAGGATTCGGTTTGATTGCCAATCGGAAAGTTTGAACTCTGATGGAGTCTGGACGGTTGCCGGTTTCGAGTTACCCGCAGAATCGCCTTCGTCTGCCGCGATATCGCTCAACGATTCACACAGGCTGACGGCGGTCAGATACTCGACACGAACCTCGTCGCTCTGCTCAATCGCGTCCTGCAGACGGTCAAAGTCTTCGGCGGAGATCGTCTGATCAATCAACTGAAAAATCAGGCTTCTAATCGAGTCATCCATTGGCGGCTTCTCCTGTCAGCCGTTGCTGAACGCAGTCCAGCAGCAGGTTCCGCAGGACGTTGATCCTGCTGTAAAGCCGTCGTGCCTTCTGGCCGGTTTCGGCGGCAATCAACGCAACTGACTCGCCCGGAGAATGCACACTCAGCACGAGCCGCCGCTGATCGTCAGGCATCGTTTGCAGACAGTTCTCTATCGCTCGCCGTTCGGATTCCTGCTGATCCAGACTGTCCAGCGCCGCTGCGGCCAGCGCCTCGATCACGCATTCCCGAAAGACCAGCCGATCGCGCCCTCGGTCCCGTTGCCAGCTCATCGCTTTGAATCGAGCGATCACGCAGGCCCACCGCACAAACTCGTCGACCGCATCTTCAGGAGTCGCTGGCGTGAATTCCGAAAACTTCTTCCAGCACTCCAGCGCCGTTTCCTGCATCACGTCATCAACGCCCTCGCGAGACGGCAGCAGCGATCGCACGAACCGCCGAATCGACTGATCATGCCGAGCGAGCAACGCAACGAACTGGCTGTACTGAGCCTCTCGCCCGGCAGCTGCCTGTTCTGGGTTATTGTCTGCCTGATCGTTCATGAATCCGTCTGCCAGAAGAGTCGCGATGGTGAGTAATTCCGCGTCGTTGTGACTTTACCAGAAAAATTCCGAAATTCCGTGAGACATGCGAAGGCCGGTAAGGATCGTGTTCGAAATCACTTACCGAATTTTCCCCACGTCATTCCCGCGCAGGCGGGAAACCAGAAGGGCAGAAATACTGGTTTCCCGCCTGCGCGGGAATGACGAAGATCGCCGCTCGTATCGAGATCGGGAAGTTAGTTCGGACATGATCCTTAGCGTTGACTCGTTGCCGCCAATGTGGCATTATTTTGCCATGTGGTAAATTAGTGCCACATCAGAGCGGGAACCAGCGATGCGTAAGAAACGTGATGCTCCAGAGCTTGCTCGACGCGAGCGGCAGATCATGGATGCGATTTTTCAGCTCGGCGAAGCGACTGTCAGCGAGGTGCTGGAGCAGTTGCCCGACCCACCGAGTTACTCGTCGGTCCGCACGATCATTCGGAAGATCGAAGCGAAAGGGCTGCTCACTCACCGGCAGGACGGCAAGCGATACGTCTATCGAGCGAAGCAGTCGCGTGAAACGGCCAGTCGTACAGCATTGCAGAAGCTGATGGATGTCTTTTTCTCGGGGTCCGCTCCCGACACGGTGGCCGCGATCATGGACGTTTCGGCGAAGTCGCTTGATCCGGAAGATCTTGATCGAATTTCGCAGATCATCGAGCAGGCTCGAAAGGAAGGGCAGTGACATGGACACTCTTCAAATCGCTGAACCGTTCGCGAGTTTCCTCATCGACACCGCCGCGAAAGGCTCAGTCATTCTGTTGCTCGCGCTGGTGGTGACGTTTGTGCTTCGACGTTCGTCGGCAGCGATGCGGCATCGAATGTGGACGCTCACGATGCTGTCACTGATCCTGCTGCCCCTGGCGTCACTGATTCTGCCTGCGTGGTCAGTTGCAATCCTGCCTGCCTCGACGCAGGTGGAGTCGACGACTGGCGTGGCTATTCATGAAAAGCCCGATACTTCGTTACCTGCTCTGTCGTTGATCAACGAAGCGCCGGTCGAGTCTGTGCAGGCTCGTTCTGTTGCGAGCTGGGATCCGGCCGTACCAATCGTTCCGCAACCTGATGACGCGCGTCAGCCGCGTTTTGCACCGACCGTCGCGATGGCTGATTCAATGTCCGATGCCGATTCCGAAAAACAACGAACAGCTCCAGCTTCTGAAATCAGCAAGGAGCCGAGTTGGGCGTTTTCGATGATTGCTCTGATCTGGAGTCTTGGCGTCACCGTCTTTACGGCTGGCATGGCATCAAGTCTTCGGCAGGCTGGTCTTTTGCGGAGACAATCCGAATTGTCGACCGATCCCGCCTGGCGCCAGCTACTTGCTGAGTTGAGTCTTCGCTTTCAACTCCGACGTCCGGTCGAGCTTCGTGAACATCGTGAGGCAATCGTGCCGTTGACGTGGGGCTTGTTCTGGCCCGTTGTGCTGCTTCCACGGAAATCAAGGGAATGGGCACAGCCAATGAAGCGGAGCGTCCTGCTGCATGAATTGGCTCATGTGAGGCGAGCCGATGTCGCCTGTCAGTTGCTCGGGCGAATTGCCTGCACGCTTTTCTGGTTTCACCCACTGGCGTGGTACGTCTTGCGGCAGTTGCGGCAGGAAGGCGAACAGGCCTGCGACGATGCAGTCATTCGATCGGGTGAAAAATCGAGTGACTACGCCGAGCAGTTGTTGCAGGTTGCTCATCTGTGCTGCGTTCGTCGCGGATTATCGATGGGCGTTGCCATGGCCGAAGGCAACAGCCTGGAAGTTCGAGTGAGGTCATTATTCGACAAAACCCGGAGTCACGATCCTGTGCGAAATACAGCATCGCTCGCGCTGACTTTTGTTTGTGCAACGGTGCTGGTGGGCGTTTCAGTGATCCGCCCCGTTGCTTCGTCGGCCGACGAAGCAGAATTTTCTGCGGCCTTGACGCATGAATTTTCTGCCTCAGACGCCGCCGCTCAGCAACAGCCGTTGGAATTGGACAGTCCGCCTGAGCTTCCTACGGGTGCACCACCAACTGGCCCTGCCACTGAAAATCCAACACCCTCGGAACCGAAACCCGCGAGCCCACCTGAACCGTCCCTGGACGAACAGGCCGCGAAGGTTCCGCTGAAGGATGTCATCTGGTGGGAAAAGGTCGAAGGGCTTCAGGCTGGTTTTCTGCTTGATTCGCCAGGCATTCCGAATCAACGAATTCCTCATCACTCCGTCGCGAAGTATCGGATTCTCGTTCGCAACACGACCGACAAAGACATCAAATTTGTCGCTCGGCTGTTGTCTCATGATGGAGCCGATGCTCCATTCCTGATCCCGAGTGACGACATTACTGAGTCGCTTGCCGCTCCGAAGCTGCCGGAAAAATTTCGAACCGAAGGCGTACCGCGACAATTCAAACGACACGACCCGGCCTACATCGTCACTCTCGCTCCGGGGGAAGCGGTGTTCGTTCCCGGGCAAAGCGGTCTCGACGAACTTTCCCTCTACGTGGGCGACGCCGAGGAACGCAAGCATCCGACTGCGGCGAAGATTCGGCCTGGCCTGAACTGGATCGTGCAGCCGCTTCAGCTTCAACGCGTTCCGACGGCCGGCTTTCCCAACGGTGCATCGCTCATGGGACGCTACAAGATCACAAGAGTAGATTCGGACGGAGTGGCTCGCCAGGAATCAGCCAGCCGCATGGTTGCCGTTCCGGGCGGCAAGACATTGCATCCGCGAATTCAGCTCGACGTGGGAACGCTCACCGCAGCAGCGGTACGGAACTCAAAAGACGCCGTCTGGGGTAAGGTTGATAAAGGCCTGCAGTGCGGCATTCGGATGATTAATCCAAAACAGGCCTACGTGGTTGGCGACACGCTGGAAGCAGAGTTCCTCTGGCGGAACACCAGCGACGCGACGATTTTTACTCCGTTGCCGCGACAATTCGATCTTTACCCAATCGTGACCAACGCTGAGGGCCAGGAACTGTCAGTCGACTTCGGTGCCCGAATGTTGCTTCTGGCGATCAGCCTTCCCTTCGAGGCAGGCCAGGTGCGTTCTCTGGGAGTCTCAAAGATCACGCTCGTCGACAAGGGCACGCCGTCACCGCGAAGCAACCTCGAACCAGCTCACCTGATCGTTGAGCCGGGCGTCTACAAGCTGAGCGGCTCCGGCGGGGTCAGCGCACCGGAGGGTGGCAGGCCGAGAAGTGGAGCGATCTCATTTGTCGTTATCGGTCACGAAGTTGTCGGCCGCGAACCCGCGCCGAATCTCGACCGGAAACAGAAGCAGAAAGTGGCGAAGGCAAGGATCGAAGAACTGGGCGGTGAAGTCAGGCCTTATGACGAAACAACCGTTGCGGTCACGCTTTGGAAGACGAAGGCGACTGACAAAGACCTTGAACTAATCAAGTGTTTCGACCTCGTCGCTTTGGGGCTGACCGGGACCAGAGTGACCGACGCCGGACTCGTCCACATTAAGGACATGAAACGTCTCGGAGATCTGGAGCTGACCGATACGAAAGTCACCGACGCGGGGCTCGCGCATCTGACGAAACTCGGTCACCTGGGAATCCTGTCGTTGTACGGAACGAAAGTGACCGACCTCGGGCTGCAACATTTGAAACCGCTCAAGTCCCTGTATCTGCTCGGCCTGAGCCACACGGCCGTCACCGACAAAGGGCTGGTTCACCTCAGCGAGCTGCCGAGCCTCGAAACGCTGATCCTTGATCACCTGAAAATCACTGACCGCGGCATGGTCCACTTACAGAATCTGAAAACGCTCAAAGACATTCGGCTCGGAGGAACCGAGATCACCGACAAAGGTTTAGAGCATCTCCAGAAGATGCCACTTCTTCGCACTGTTGAGTTGAGCCAAACCAGGATAACGGGGTCTGGTCTGCGTCATCTGCCAGCATCCACTCAGACGTTGTGGCTACCGTTGACTCAGGTTGACGACGACGGTCTCAAGCACATCGCACATCTGACTAAACTGGAGACGCTGGTCCTCAACAATTCAAAGATCACGGACGAAGGCCTCAAGCTCCTGGAAAGACACAGCAGTCTCCACGACCTGCAGATCGGGCAAACAAAGGTGACGGATGCTGGAGTAGCACGTCTCGAAGCGGCACTCCCGAACTGCAAAGTATCGCGTTAACGTGCCGACCCTGTGACGTCCGAAAACGGGCCAGCGGTTTGGATCCGGTAACTCATTGTCCTGTGGGCGTAACAGTAGGCTGGAACGAGCGCAGCGCTGCTCCGGCAGCTATACGAGTCCCATTCGTGTTTGCTGGCGTAACTCATTTCATGCCGGAACTGCGCGGAGCTTGTTCCAGCCTACGAAACGCCGGAAAGCATTCACCGACTTTTAGAGATATCACCGCTAATCGTTTACTCCGGTCAAAATCACGCGGAGCATTTAATGTGACGACCGACAGAGAAATCTTTTCGTACGGCGTTAACGAATGATCAAAGTTTGGGCGGGCGTGGGTACGGTGTCAGTCGCGGTCGCTCCAGATACTTTGGGGCACCGCCGAAACGGTAAGACCACTGCATGTCTGCTGTCTGTTTCGAAGTGAGGGCAGGTCCTCACGATGGCTCTCGGCCCACTTCCAGCCAAAACCACGGTCGAGTTCAAGTTGAGCGACATGGGCAAACGGAGTGCCAGGATGCTCGCCCGTGACCTGCGTCAGAAGCTGCGTGGCTTGCACGATCCGACGCTTTAGCCGTGGCGACAACATCTCAACTTCGGGAGCCACTTGCATTGTCCAGGTATTGTTATGCGGATCGTCGAAGTCCTGCGGCTCGACCTTCATTTGTGCGAGACACAAATTCATCGCGTCCAGTCGAACATTTGCAGCCAAAGCCTGCCCCAACGCCAGGTCGAATGCTGCCTGCCAACGCTTTTCTTTAAGCGTCGGGCGATCGTCGATGCCCGTTTCCAGAAGGGTTATCAGTTTCTGAATTGCCTGATTTGCCGGGATGCACTCTTTCTGGCGATCCGTAACCTCTGCTCGCAACACGGCAACAACATCGCCACGAACGACGACTGGGTTGATTCGAAAAGTTAACGGGTGAGATTGGAATGCAGCCTGGCAGACTGCCAGTTTTGCTCGATTGTCTTGCAGAGACTTTTCGAACTGCCGTCTATCGAGATAGTCGGGCTCGTAGTCCCGGAGCCTTGTTCTGGAAAATCGCCGACTGGATTGGTCCTCGTAGATAAGAAACTCGCCGCCAGTTTTCCGGCACAGAAACTCAAGACCGTACGGGCCAAATCCGGACGAGATTCGAGCGGCGTGAGTCGACGATGTTCCCCAGAAAACTGGCACCTTCAGTCTTTGGAGCACGACCGTCTCGGGACCCTGATCGACAGGGGCGTCAACCTGAAATCCGTCTGAGTATGTGTACCGGACGTAGCCTTTCTCGGTTCCGAACGGCGACGCATTTCCCAGACAAACAATGCGTAGTCCAAGCCGGGCACACGTCGACACGACGGTCTCAACTATCTGGAAGGCGTCGCCACGCTCGTCAGTCACGATGACGACAATCCGGTTCTGATCGAGATGCGGTTTCCATTCGTACCGAAATCGGCGAGCAATGGCTTCGACCGCCGTCATGACATTTTCTCTGCCCGATGAGTCCTCAGAAATCCTTAGAAGTTGATCGGCAACCTGGCTTGCGTCGGCGGTCGGCTGATCAGTCACAAACTCAACGTGCTCGGCAAAGCTGACGACCGCATGCTGTAACTGATGTTGGGAGTTGCCGACGTCGCTGCCATGATTCTGTTCAAGTCGTTCTGCGAGTTCTTCTCGACGTTCGGACATCGACAAGGATTGATCAACGAGCCAGACGACGACAGTGTCTTTCTCAACGAGCGACCCGTTGATTTGAGATTCAAGTTGCGACCACGCGTGGCCTGCCAGGTCCTTGATGATCTCGTCCGGTGGTTCGAGCGTCGGTGCGGGGACTTCGTCGACCCACTGTTCAGGCTCGACTGGTTTGAACGGCGTCTGCTGGATCGCTGACTGACTCAGAAGAACGATCATCGCAATCAAAGAAAGGGCGACGGCGCACATGGCTGCGAGCGGTGAATTCTTCATCCTGCACCTCTCCAGATTTCAGATTGGCCGACTACGTCTGATTGTTCGTGTCGACACGTTGCTCGGCCATCAAACAGACATGGGCGGCGGTGGCGACTTTGATGAGTTGGATGCCGCCTCGGAAGATCGCCATGGCGGCGAAGACGACGACACTGGCTTCGACCACTTTTCGATCGCCGACGAAATCAAGGCCCATTCTAAAAAGGTAAAGGCCGAAGAGAACGAGGAGCCAGCCGGCGATTTCTCGAGTCTTGAACATGGGATGGCTTTCCAGATTGTTTTCAGGTCGTGTCGAAAGAAATCATTTGTGACGATTTTCAGCCACAGAGCACACAGAGGCCACGGAGAAATACTCTTCTCAACGACTCCGTGATCTCTGTGTTCTCTGTGTTCTCTGTGGCAAAATCGGACGCAGGTCATGCTGTGAAGCTATTTTGAAAACTATCGTCAGTGACGTCTTGAAGAACGGAATTTGATTCGTCGGCGTGAGACTCGTGAGACTTCGCGGTGAATCCATTTCGACAGTTCGCTGCGGAGGAAGACTCGGGCCTCGGATGGCGAATGCCTACGCCAGGCGAAGATGTTTAAGAAGCTGTTAGCCAGGACGCAGATTACTAAAAGGATGATGCCGAGCGTGATTGTTCTCACGGCGGGTGGAATCAGCCTGGCGATTTCAGGAGTGTCCGGGTCGAGCGGGACGAGCTGGAGTATTCCCGAAATCGCCACGACCGGGATCACCGTTCGGGCAAGCATGGTGAAAAGCTCGCCGGAGCTGACCGTCGAGTCGTGTCTTGAGAGCACTCCAAATTCCGCAAAGTCCTTGCGAGGTTCGCGCGTCGCGTGTCGAAAAGCGACCTGAACCGACGACCGATTTGAGAGCCGGAACGGAGCAGGTGACGAAGTCAACGTTAAATAGCGGCTGCACGAAATGAGCAAGGCCAGAACTCCGATCGCCACCAGCGAACTGCCGGGAGAATTACTGTAGCCGCCGATTGAACCAGGTTCGGCGAGGAACAGACCCGCCTGAACCATCAGCAGAATCAGCGCTACGGACCAGAACCGGATGCCCAGGGTCATCATCAGGAAGACGGCGATCATGATCGTGATGATTGAGTCGTTCGGTGAAAACCAGAGTGAAACGAACAGTGCACTCAACCCGGCGAAGATGATGTACGCCGCTGCTGCCGAGAGAGCGTCGGGTTGCTTCTGGGTATCCGCCAATATGTTGTGGCCGGGCCGGCGATCGGGATTGTCCTGCATGGTCAGCGGCTCCCCACACGGGATGTGCGTCCGCTTCGCGCCAGTTCGGCTTCTGCTAACACAAGCTGAGCGGCTCGGCCGTCTGATGCAAATGCGACGGCAACTCCAAGTCGCCGCAACGTTTTCTGCAGCTTCTCGGCCGAGCTGATTCGGCGGGCACGTTCGGCGTGCGACAACAACCGGGAGAGACTTTGCTTGCTGGCGAGGTCGTGAAAATTGTGCGATCCCGGTCGGCAGTCATCAGGGCAAGGACAGATGACGACAACTCGATGATGGTGTGCTCGGGCCAGGCGAATCGCGTTGGCAAGTCGTCCGGGCGGGTCGGGATGGTCCAGCAGGTCGACAAGCAGGACTAATAGTTCGTGGTCATGCGAGCGGGCGACGACTCGGGTCAGCGCGTCGCTGAGCACTTCGAACTTTCCGTGCCAGTCATGAAGCTCGTTCCCTCGACGATCGACCACAGGCCACGTCCAGCCATATCCGGCGTCGATGAGAAATCGCTGGCACGCCTCAGCCATGCGTGCATTATCGAAGATCAGATTCTGCGGCTGGTCAGCCGGCAACGAGTACAGCTCGGTCAGCACAGCGGCCAGGCGAGTCCGGCGAAAACGCTCCAGTCGTTTGCTGCGGCGGATCGGAAACCAGGTAAACGGAACCTGGTTGATCTTTGGTACGAGAAGCTCGGGATGCAGCTCTTCCGCGACTCGCCAGGTTTCATCCATCAGCTGCTGTGTAAATTGAACCGGCGGCGGAGAAGTGCTGATCGAGTTTTCCGAGAGTCGATCGAGCATCTGGAAGAAGTGACGGTCACCAGCTCCGGAAGCCATGTGCCGAGCGTTCGCGTCGTCGCACATCACCAGCCCGACCGGATCCCGTACCGACATGGCTGATCGCGCAATGCTGGCCGCCAGTCGCACGATCTGGTCAAGCGGCCGTTCTCCGAACTCGCCATGCTTTGTGCCGAACGAACAATCGACGAACATCGTCGTTCGAACGGGGACTTCGCTTTCGTATTCGCGAGTCATCAACTGGTCACGCCGAGCCGACACTTTCCACGCGATCGCTTTGGGAGGGTCGCCGGGGACATACTCGCGAAGTTCGAGCAGTTCGCATCCCATCCCCGCGCGCTGCAGACGGTGAATGCCCGGAGGCGGCAAGGCGTTGACTCTTTTTACAGTCGGGGCCGTCGCATCAACCGTCGCACTTGTCGGCAGAACTTTGAAGCTTTGCCGGGCCGGGATGAACCGTTTCGCAATAAACAGTCCCTGCAGATCGAACACGCAAACGCTGACGCCTCGGAAGGCCAGGTGCCCTGCCCCTTTCGCTCGGGCTGTGTAGGAAAACTCGACCGACGCTTTGCCGCTGATTGACGTGTCGATTTCGTTCGGCCAGTCATTCGTTTCACACAGAGCAAGCTGATCGGCCGCGTCTATCGTCAGGTTTTCCGGCTGCCAGTCGCGGAGCCGAATGAACGGAATTCGAACTCGCCTTTCGGGAATGATTTCGACCGAGACGTTGACTCGTCGGCCAGTCCACAGAGTGCCGGATTCGCTGGTTGAACCGTTCACAGTTCGAACGCAACGCAGATGGCGCAACTGAAGTTCGACTCGCCAGCGAAACAACAGCCATTCGCCAAAAATCCAGGCAAGCACCGCCAGTGACGCGTGCGCAAGCAGACCTTTATTGGCCAGCGTGCCTACAACGCTGCCGGCAACTCCAAGCAGAATCAGCCATTGTGCACGGTTTGTGATCATGCGGAATTCGGACAGTCGAGGCGTTGCGAGAAAGAATAGTAAATCGTCGCGTTTGCTAACTCTTCAGAACCGGCACTGCCTGAATCAGCTCGGTGACGATGTCGCTGACCAGGCGGCCTTCCATTTCTGCTTCGGGCTGCAGAATCAGTCGGTGACCAAGAACCGGCAACGCGACCGACTGAATGTCTTCGTGCGTGAGGTACGGCAAGCCTCGCAACAGTGCGTGGGCTCTGGCCGCTTTCATCAGGTAGATGGCCGCGCGTGGGCTGCCGCCGAGAATCAAATCACGATGTTCGCGGCTGCGCCGAATCAGATCGACAATGTATTCCTGGAGTTCTCGCGAGCCGTACACGGAATCGATCTGATCCTGAATCGCCGTCACTTCTTCAGAATTGCTGACCGCGCCGGGCGACGCCATCGCCTTACTGTGCAGGTCGAGCATGTCGACTTCGTGGTCTCGCGATGGGTACCCGACTTCGATTCGAAACAGGAAACGATCGAGCTGAGCTTCCGGCAGCCGATACACGCCTTCCTGTTCGATCGGATTCTGAGTGGCCATGACCATGAACGGTCGGGGCAATGGCAACGTGTTGCCTTCGATGGTGACCTGGTTTTCCTGCATGGCTTCCAGCAGGGCAGATTGAGTTCTGGCGGGAGCGCGGTTCAGCTCGTCCGCCAGCATTAACTGACAGAAGATCGGCCCTTTGCGAAGCACAAACTCGCTGGTCTGGCGGTCGAGGATTTGCGTCCCGACGACGTCGGTGGGAAGCAGGTCCGGCGTGAACTGAACTCGCTGATAGTCGATGCCCAGCACTTGTGAGAAAGTTCGGCAGAGAGTCGTCTTCGCAGTGCCGGGCACGCCTTCCAGCAATGCGTGGCCGCCCGCCAGTAACGCGGTGAGCAACTGCAGAGTGACAGGCTCCAGGCCAACGACGACTTCACCAACGGCAGAAAGTACCTGAGTTCGCAACTCGCTGACTCGTGAGGCCAGTTCTTTCGGATCGGAAAAGGTCACGCAAAGCCTCTTGTCTATTATCAAAGCAAGTGAATCATGAGTCAGTCAGCAGGGTCGCGGCAGCTTTCGTGAATCCGCGGCACAACGATAACAGAAAGCAAAGTCACGTCAGAATCGATGGATGCTTGAGTCGACCTGCTTTCTGCAGACCGGCGACGTTGGCGATCAGTTTGGCAAGTCGTTTCAGATCTCGCGGAGTTGTGTCCACTCGGTTGGAGTTGGTTGCGAGTTTTTTCAGCCGTTTCAGATTCTCGCGGACGAACATCTGGCGGATGGCTCCAGCTTCGATTTCGACGTCGTGGACCGGGATCGCCCAGTCCTGCGGATCTGACGAGCCTGTCAACTGTCGCAACGCACCTTGAGCCAGTTCGCGACTGGCCGTGTGCAACTCGCCCGACGAAAGTGCTTGCGACTGGCCGAAGTTCTTCGACTGACCAACAGACCGAGGCGGACGTGTCGTCGGTCGCGAACCGACTTTCCCCATCAGCCGCAAAATGTAAATGGCGGCCAGAATTCCAGCCGCGACATACAACGCCTGCCGGTATTGAGGAGTCGGCAGATCGGCCGGCTGATTAGCCAGCAGCTCGTTCATGACGTCGGCATCTTCCATTCCGGCGGCGAACCGGTTTGCGAATTTCAGCAACACTTCCGGCGGCAGGTTCAACAGGTCTTTCAACGTGGGAGTTGGCAGGTCTTCCAGCGGCGGTAGATCGTTGGACAATTCCGGAGGCAAGGCCAGCATCGCTTTGGATGGTTCGCCATCGACGATAAAGGCAACTTCTTTCCGATCGCCAGTGCTCAACCAGTCGGCGAGATTCACGGCGAGTTTGGCGTTGTCGCCGTGCCAGAGCATTCCATTGATCAGAATGCTGTGATCAGCCATCAGCAATAGTCGCCCGCCTCCTCGCTCGCGACTTTTCCATTCGGCGATCAACGGATCCTGCGACCGGCGTCGAGAACGGTGATCGACCAGGTCTGGCAGCCGCGCGAGGATGCTCCAGTTTCCAAAACGATCATCCATGCGTGAGATTCTTCCCGTGCGGTTGGCAACGAGACTGTTAACCCCGTCCAGGACCGGAGTGCCCGGCCGAAACTGTTTCACGATCGGGCAGTCGGGAAACCCCTGATACGCGGACTCGTCCTCTTGAACTTCGAACGTGCCGTCAGAAATCAGAAACAGGCTCTTGAAAAATGAGCCTTGATCCGAGGCGACCAGCACGACTCCGCCGCTGTCGAGAAACTTCTGCAGCCGAGCGCGAAGGTCTGTCGGTACTCTGTTCAAGTCACCCATCAGCACGACGGCAGTCTGCCTCGGTCGTTGATCCATCGCCTCGCGAAAATCCGGAACGGAATACAAACCCTTCTGTTCGAGCAGCAGATGGAAGAGTTGAAATCCGAATTGCCATTCTGGCTGTCCAGCCTGAGCGAGAGCTGACATGGCTCCGCCAGGCGGAAGAAGTCCGGGTGGCTCGAACGCTTCAAAGTCCTGCGCACTGGTGAGGCGAGCGGCGCCGACGACCATCATCAGGCAAATTGCCGATAGGATCGAAACGTGTTTCGACACCGCGAACGCAGCGTTCGTCAGAGATGCTAAGAAGGCCCGCGTCATGACTTTCGGCACCGCAGCCAGGCGGCCTTTGCTGCTGCAAGTTGTTCGTCGGTGAGCGCGGACTCTTCAGGTTGATACCGTGCCTGCTCGTAAAGTTGAGCGAGCTGCCGCACTTCGTCGTTAACATCCGGTCGTGATGTTGCCAGTGCCTGAGCTGCTCGATCGTGAGTCCACCAGTCTGCCATCACCGCCGGGCAGCGGTCTGTGAGATCGTGAAACGCCTGCACAATGTCCTGCCGGCTCTGAAGATTTGTGGGAGCCGGAGCGTGAGTCGAATGAGAACTTTGCAGTTGTGCGTCCGCTCGTTTTCTTTGAAGCATCCAGAAGACGAGTCCGCAGCCAATGAGCAATCCGGCCAGCAGTCTGGGCGAAAAGCTGCCGCCAGTACCGGCTCCTGAATTGCCGTTACTTAGAATTGTCGTCGCGGGAACTTCGGGTTCGATCGCGTCGACAAACCATTCGTTCGCTCGGTTTCCGAGTCCGGCGAATTGACCAAACGGTCCGTCGCGATCACGTCGCGGAGGCCGTCTGTCGCGTCCTCGTCGCGAGAATCGATCGTCAGTGACAATCTCGTCAACCTGTTCAGCCAGCCCTTTCGTGGCTTCTGCCAACGCGTCAACAAACGCAGACTGCAGACCGTCTCCGGTTTCTGAGTCGGTTTCATTTTCTGAGGACTCGGACTGATTGCTTTCTGATCGAGCGAGCTTGGCGATCTCTAACAGTTTCTGGCGAAGCGTCTTCTTCGAGTCTCGTACCTCGTCCAGTCGTTCTTCACGTTGAGCGTTCAAACGATCCTCAATCGCTTGCTGGAGCGATTCAGCGTCATCGTTGTTGTTTTCTGTTGACGAGTTTGCAACCTCGCCGCTTGTTGCGGAATTGTTGCCATCAGCATTTTCCGAGCCAGTCGATGGACGTTCAAGATCGCCAGCATGGTCGGCCCGCGTTTTGTCCTGCGGTGATCTCGGCGGAGCGATCGAGCCGCCGGGAAACCAACTGTTGCCGGACGTCGCCGGTTCACCTGGTTTGGACGTTTCAGCATTTGCCGAATCACCACGCCCCTGATTGTCACCCGTTCGCCCGGAAGTCTGCGGAGTTCGCCCGGGCTTCGTTTCCGGTTGGCCAGCTCGTCCGGTGCCAGAGTTTGCTGACGGTGAAGCTGGTGATCCGCCGGGCTGTGTGCCTGTCAGGTCCGAAGGCAGTCCGTTGGCTGAAGCGGACTGATCCTTTTTCTTTAACCAGTCCAGCAGCGACTGCATCGAACTCTTTGGCGGTTCGCTGGTTTCTGGTACCGAACCGGGATTGCTGCGGGGAGTCCGGTTGCCAGTTTCAGTACCTTCGGATGTTTGAGGGAGATCGTCGGGTCGAGGCTTCGAACGCCCAGGCTGTTCCGTTCCAGAAGTTGCATCACCAGACGTCGTGCCGGGTTCAGAGTTGCGGTTGTCGCTCCGTTGACCGGGGCGCGAGTCGCCTTGCGGAATTCTTTCGGGCAACGTGTTCGAGTCGCCTGATTGACTCGGCGTGCGGCCGCCGGAGGGACCATTTTCGTTTGGCTGCGGTGATGCTCGACCGGTGCCAGGTGCAGGTTGCCCGGAAGAATCGGAATCTGGCGATGCCCCCGGCAGGCCGTCGAGTGACAGTCCCATTTGTTCGGCGATCCGTTGCAACGCCGAACGGTCAGGCGTTTGGCCTGGCTGATGTACATCACCGTCGTTTTGCTGACCGGGTGGTTTCCGTGAAGGCTCTGAGTTTCCGCCGCCTGGAAATGAACGATCGGTTGGTGACTGCGGAAGCTGTTGATCTTGAGAGGAATCTCCAGGCGGCTCGGAATTCAATTTCTGAAGACTCTGCATGGCTTGCTGCAGACGCCTTATCGCATCCGGGTCGGCCAGTGGAGAATCTGCGGGAGTCTTCCCCTCAGCCTGAGCAGCTCCGGACAACATCTGAAGACGCCGCAGCAGTTCCATCTGCGACTGCCCACCGCTGAGCGTCGGCATCCCATTGCCGAGCAATCGATGTGACCGAGTGCTCTCTTGAGCGACGACGCCACTCTGAACGGAATTGATCGCGAGTACGCAGAGCACGATTCGCAGCCCAAGCCTGTGACCTCTACTGATACTTGTCAGCAGGCGATTACTTGTCAGCAGGCGATCCGAATGGCCGAATATTGCAACCAAGGGAATTGTTCCTGTGGGAGTTTCGCGAAGAATTGAGTCGGTACGACGCGTGGGATTGATGCGGCGAGTGATGTGAGGCCCCATTGTTTCAGACCTCGTGCTCAGCACAAGACCAGCTCTGTTTCGATTCATGATTCCTCGAAGCATCGACTTGAGCAGACGTCGCTGAATCCACGGCAAAAATTGCCGATTTGAATGGAAGCCTGCCAATGAACGTTCGGCGTCACGTCACCGGATTATTTTCGACCAACGCCCAGTCAACGTCGACTCCCAGCCCGGGACGGTCAGTCAAAGTGATCTCCGCTCCAGAGATTTCGAGCGGCTCTTTGACGATGCGAAACTCGTGATACTCCGGGCCCATGATGTCGCCCGGAAACTTTTCGATGTTCATGTTCTCACACGCGACGACGACGTGGCACATCGCGGCCGAGGCGACGTCGAGTTCCAGATTCGACCCAATGCTGCAGGCGACTCCGGATTCCGCGGCCAGATCGATGATCTCTTTCGATTTTCGGATGCCGCCGTTCTTGCCAGGGTAAACGCTGATGACGTCGCACGCGTCGTGACGCAGACATTCGCGTGCGTGAGTCAGGTCGAAGCAGATGTCATCAGCCATGACCATCGGCTCGATCGAGCTGCGGACTTTCGCCAGACCGGTGAAATCGTTTCGGGGAGTCGGCTGTTCAAAGAGAACGACGCCCGCATCACCCAGTTGGTTAGCCACTTCAATGGCGGTCTCGGCGTCGTAGCCACAGTTGGCATCAATCACGATGTCGTAGTCAGTGCCGATCGAATGGCGGACCGCTCGGACTCGGCGAACGTCCTCTTCCAGACCCGTGCCGACTTTCACTTTGATCGTCGTGAACCCTCGCGCGACAAGTTCGGCCGCGCGCGTCGCCGCTCGATCTTCGGAGTACGCTCCCATCGAAAACCGACAACGGATCGACATCGGCCGCACCGCTCCGCCGAGCAATTCATAAACCGGCTTGCCGGCATCTTTGCCTTGAATATCCCAGCACGCCATTTCGATCGCCGACTTGGCAAACCAGTTGTCTTTGGCGGCTGCGTCCATGACGCCGTCGATGGCCGGAATGTCGAACGGGTCAACGCCGATCAGCAGCGGCGCGAACACCCGATCGACCAGAGCCTGAGCACCCCAGACAGTCTCGCCGCTCCACCGCGACATGATCGTTGCTTCGCCGACGCCTTCGATGTCGGCGTCCGTTTCGACGCGAACGAGCAGATATTCGGAAACGTCATGCCGGCCGAGAGCTGACACCATCCGATACTCCGCCCGCAGCGGAATTCGTACGGGATGCGTTGTGATCTTTGTAATCTTCATGAAATACTCCGACAGCGGTCAGGAATGCGTCTGGACCGTTTTCTGAACTGGTGAGCCGACGGCGCTAGCCGCGGGCCTTGACGAGATTACATTTGGTTTGCCCGAGGCTAGCGCCAACGGCTCACAGTTTGAAGGTTCAATCATGACGACGAATGCCGGCATCGCTCGCAGAAAAATCAGCCCATTCTGGGGAGTCGAATTGACGGGGTGGGGATACTATCTCAATCGAACCTGGCTCGACGTTCATGACGATCTCAACGCGACTTCCCTGGTGATTGAAAACGGGAATCAATCAATCGTCATTGTTTCAGTCGATCTGATGGTGATCAGCTCTGAGTTTAATCTGACGGTTCGGCAACAAATTACCGCGGCAACCGGAATCCCGCCGCAGAACATTCTTGTGAGCTGCACTCACACACACAACTCGCCGGCTTCAGAAGGGCTGCGAGGCGTCGGAGACGTCGACCCGGTTTACGAAGCATGGTCTGCTCGAGAAGCGGCGACGTCCGCGATTCTTGCCTGGCAGAGCCGAGAAGCAGTCACCGTTTCAGCAGGTGCGTCCGCCGTTTCAGGCATCACGTTTAATCGAACTCGCGAAGGCGGCCCCGTAGACGAGACCGCAACTATTTTGCGAGTCGACCGAGCCGACGGCTCTCCGCTGGCGGTCGTGGTCGGCTTCCAGGCTCATCCGACAGTGGCAACAGTACTGCGGCCTCGAAGCGTCAGCCGCGACGCACCAGGGCAGATCTGCGATCTCATCGAAGTTACACATCCCGGCTGCACGGCCATCTACATTCAGGGCGCCTGTGGAGACGTCAACTTTCTGCGTGAGTACACCACGCCCGAACGCAACGAGGAACCGGGCAACGCAGTCGTCGCCGCCGTTCTGAATTCGTTGGCCGATGCAACGCCGCTCGACACTTCGATCATGGCCGCCAGCATCGCGACCGCGACGATTCCGACTCGACGATGGACGCAGGAAGAAATCGCCGACGATCAGGCCGAAGCTCGACAACGATTGAATGACAAAGACGTCTCCGGCTGGCGCGAGTCCATCGGTCGAGCCATGACGAACCGCCCGGACGACATGGTCGCTCGCCACGGCGGCGACGAATGGAAAGCCGTCGAAGCCATGTGCCGATTCAACGTCGAATGGACTGAACTTATGGAAAAGGATCTCGACGAGCGTCCTGAAACACTGACGACCGAAATCCAGGCATTGCGAATCGGTGACTTCGGAATCGTGACCAACTCATCCGAATTCTTCACGACACTGGCTCTCGACGTTCGCGCCCGATCGCCATTGCCGTTTCTGATTTTGTCATGCTATTCAAACGGTCGAATCGGCTACATGCCGGACGCTCACGACGTCGAACGAAAAACCTACGCGGCGTATCAGTCACCGAAATACTGCAACCAGTTTCCGTTCACAAAAGATTCTGGTCCGGCCATGGTCGACGCGATGGTGGAGCGACTCGGCAGCGTTTGCGAATGAACGCGCAGCACGATGAGCAGTCCCTCGTCAGGTTCATATTGCTGAACCTGCCGAGGACCGATCCCGAAATAACTTCCCGGAAATTAGGTGAGAGCGACGACTTGCGTCATTCCCGCGCAGAGTCCTGGGCTCGCGAAGGCGGGGCCGGGAAACCAGTTGTCCGTGGAATTCTGAGTTCCCGCCCTGCCGTTTATACATAAGTCGGTCAGGTGTCTTCGGCCCAACGGGCCAGCCCTATGACAGCCCAAGGCATCGCCTTGGGGATTTCGTCACATGAAAACACCAAAGC
>CALDJX010000563.1 GCA_937899075.1 uncultured Planctomyces sp.
CCGGGAATCTGCAGTGCGTCCCGACCGGATCGGCGGCGAATCCAGGCAACACCCCGACTGATCGATGGTCGGCGGATGATGAAGAGTTCCAGACTCCGCTTTCCGGGGAAATTTACCAGCATGACTCCCAGAAGTATCGTTAGCAGCCCCTGGCCAGGCAGAATCAGCATGGCCACGCCGGCGAGCAGAAGTACAACTCCGAGCACATTCTTGAGGAGTCGCCACCAGAGTGAGGCAGTTGGGTGCTGTTGTCGAAACTCGTTTTGACCATTGGCCTTCGGCATGAAATAGTCTGGCGGAATTCGAGCGACGAGCCACGGCACGGCGATGATTGATCCGACGAAGAGAGCTATCGAGAACGCCGTCAGCCACTGCAGCGCGATCTTATGCTCCGCCAGAAGTGATCTCAGTTGCTCGGTGATTTCTCCCGAATCTAACTCGGGAAGTGAGCCTGTCGGAAAGGAGACCCGCAGACTCACCGTTAGAACGAGAAGTAGCGTTGCCAGCCAGTCGGTGCGATTCCAGAGGTCGCTTTTTGAATTGAACCGAATGAACTCAAGCAACGCTCCGGTCGGGCATCCGTACCGGCAATAAGCCATCGGGATGAACAAGGAAGCCGACAACCCGACAACCGCAATGGTGATCGTGGCCGTGCCGGCGGCTTGATAGACCCACGCGTCGAACGGTTCGAGGTCGACCAGGCTGAACGGGAGATGCAGCATGCTGATGACAACGCACCAGGCAAGCAGTACGAATGGGACGAGCGGGAGCGTACGTCGTAACCATCGAGGGACCGTCAGCTGCCAGAGGAGACGTTTCTTTGTCAGTTGTTGAACCGCTCCGTGAGGGCACAATTGATGGCAGTAGATTTGTGTTCTCGAGACTGCCGGTACGAACAGAGCAACAACGGAAACGGTCACCAGTCCGGCAGCAATTGCCCAGGGAACATCGTTCTGAGCCCAACCGATCAGCGTCGCCAGCGACAGCATGTCCCCATTCAGTAAGCCGAGGACCACGATGACGGCGGCCAGCAGCGCGAACCGAACGAGTCGAAACTTTCTGAGACGGCTCAGCCCGATGATCAATCCGCCTGCGACGACGATCATTGTGGCGAGTCGTTGATTGTTCGGATCCGTGGACGGCGGGGCAGGGGCAGCCTGTTCGACTTCGGTGGCGACGTGCTTCGCGGCGGCGACCAGGGCGTCAGCAACATTCATGCTGGTCATCGTGGCGCCGGACACTCCCTCGACACGAGCTTCAAAGAGGTCGAGTTCTGCCAGTTCCGCCAGCGTTCGATCGTTGAACAGATTCAGGAAGTAGTCTTCGTCTTCGACGTACCCAACATACGGCTCGTTATCAAAGCTGTGGCGAAGCTGGATGCCGAGCACTTTCTCGTTAGCGTCCAACATGACCAGCGTGTCTGTCGGACCTTGATAGCCCACGAGGTTGTCAGCGGCAGGCGCCGTCCGAAAAACATAGCCGAGCAGTGAATCGTCGGCGTTCAGGATCCGATACAGGGCAGGGCGGCGAGGATCGAGGGCAAGACTGGCGGCAGCCGGAAATCGGTCGGCGATTTCTGATACCTGAATTTCGTCCGGGAAACGCAGCGACGGAACGCTGCCGCCGAGTCGATTGGCGATTGACTCGGCGAGTGCCAGGCTCGTGAGAGTTGCGCCGGAAACTCCGTCGACGGAACTTCGATTGGCGGCGGCGGTCCAGAGTATGCCCTGCCACGAGTTCAGGAATTTGCCGTGCTGCTCGATCAGGTCCACATGCTCGACGGTGTCCCGACTCCACAGAATCTTAAGGCCAATGATTCTGTCGTCAGTGTCGAAGGCAATCAGAATGTTGGTCGGCCCGGAGAAACCGACGATGCCGTCCGACTGCGGAGACGTCTGCACCACGAAGCCGAGCGACTCGCTGGCAGCGTCGACAACCTGTTGTGTTCGCCGAACCGGATCGAAAATCCCACCTGGGACGGCGTCGGGAAAGAAGTCCTTCAGAACCTGAATCGCGACCGGCGACTGGTCACGTGACGCTTCGGCTGCGAGATAGCTCTGATGCTGTTGTCTCAGCAGCAGAAGTATGGCGGCCAGAATTGCCAAGCGAACGACGTGCAGAATAACTGCCCGGGCCGGGCGTTTCTGCCGAGGCTTCAACGGTTCGTCACGAACGACAGGCAGCTGTATCGGCGGAGTTTCAGAGGTCATGACGTTCCGCCGCGTGATGACACCATGCTTCGCCTGACGACTTTCCTGCCGGCGCCACGGGTGCCGCTAAACCTGCGGAAAGAAGTGACTCCCGTCGCTACGGAACCGCTGCCATTGCCGAAGATCTATTCGACAGCCAGAACCTGAACAGCGTCGGCGTGGAGGGTGCCATTAGCACCTTCGGTCGAGATGATCACCGAGACTGGCTCATCCTTTTTGAGATCGAATTTTCCGAGGCTCACAAAGTTATTCTCCAGTGGAGCTTTCTCCCTGAGGTTAACGGTGTGTGTGCTGCTGTTGGACTTTCTGGAGACTGTGACCTTCGCGTTGCTGGCTCGGTTTTCATGGGCGAGAGCACTGACTCGAATGTCGAAACTTCCGGTCGCGGGAGCTTTGAAGCTGAACGTAATCTTTGCCTTGCTGTTGGCACTGGCGTAGAGGTAACCGTTTTCGATGTATCCCTTCAGTCCCGTTCCGTCGGTCCACTTGCCTTCCTTTGTTGCCGCTATATCGTCGATGACCAGGCCTTCGAGTTTGCGGGCGGGCAGTCCTGTCGGGGGGCCGAACTTACCAGCGAGTTGCATCGCATCGGACGGGATGGTGATCTCAGACGAAACGGTTTCGCGACGAGCCTTACCTGGTAGAACGAGCAGTTCTTTGAGTTCGTCAAGGTACCGCTCGTAAACGTCGCGTGGAGTACAACTTTGCAGCGTGCAGATGGAAGCGGCCTTGCCGACGACTTCGCCCATCATCCCGCAGGTTTTCATTACTCGAACGGTTCCGAGTGCCTGGTGCGTCACGCTGATGCAGCGACCGGCCATGAACAGGTTGTCAATATTGCGAGAGTAGAAGCAACGATACGGCACGGGGTAACCGTAGGAACGGTCGACTCGACGATCGTGGACGGCGTACGAAATGAACGGGTTGTCTTTGAATTTTTCGGCGTATTGCTGCTTCGGATAATGAAGATCGATCGACCAGGTACTTGGTACGCAGCCGTCTGGAAATTCTTTCTTGGCGACGATGTCTTCCTGAGTCAGCACGACGTCACCCTGCAGGAGTCGTGATTCGCGAGGACCGCCGACGTACGCAATCCAGGTCAGGAATGCATTTTTGTGTTCGGCCGCACCGTCTCGATTCTTCATTGCGTTGAAGGCGCCGTAGACAGCTCGCAGATTCCAGTCTCGAATTGACTCAGCACCGCCCAAGGGATCTTTGTCGAAACCACTTTCCCAGAACCACTGCCCGTGGAAGTCTCGCGGGTAAGGAAAATCCTTCATGACCAGATCGAGAGCCCACGGAGTCTGCGGGTACGTTGTCGGTTTCTCGGCATTGGCCCATGCCCACATATTGCTCATACCCATGCGGCCGCCGTCGGCCATATTCCAGTCAGCTTTGGCGAGATACCCAATCGTGCCGTGGCCGGTGCAGTCTGAGAAGAGTTTGCCGGAAAACCGGGAATGCTCGCTCGTCCGAGTGTCGAATGCGTGGACCGCGGCGATGCGGTTGTCCTGTGTTTCGACGCGGTAGGCATGGTGGTTGAGGAACAGGTCAATGTTCTTTTCGGCGCGTACGAGCCCTTCTTTCTTCGCGTCACCAAACTCTTCGTAAGTGCCCGGCGATTTCGTTGCGTGATCGCAGAACTCTTCGATGATCTCACCGATTCGTGGGTACTTTCCGCGGCGAATATTTCCCATCGCCCAGACGCGAACTTCGCTGGAACCGTTGCCGCCGAGCACCGGTCGGTTTTGCACGAGAGCGACTTTGCAGCCCATTCGCGCGGCTGATAGGGCAGCACCCATTCCCGAGTACCCGCCACCGATCACGACCAGATCGTACGGCCCGCGTGCGGTTGGTTCTTTATCAAGTCCGAGCAGGTCGCGACGCCAGTCTGCGAGGATCGTTGAATCATTCGGCGGAGTTTCATCGCTCTTCGTCAGAAGGATTGCATCGCAACGGCCATCGAAACCTGTCAGATCGTGCAGGCTGATTTCGACTTCCTTCTTATCGACGGTCACCGTTCCGCCGTTATGCCAGCCCCACTCGGCGAATTTGGTGCCGAAGGACTCTTTCAAACGTTGGCCGTCGATGGAGATTTCGAATCGTCCTGGTTGCCCTTTTGCGTCCCATTTAGCGACCCAGTCGACGGTTCGTACGAAGACGTTGTAGGTTCCCGTCGAAGGAAGCTCGACGGTCGTTGTGGCGTCTTTGACCGGTCGGCCGAGACCATGAGCCAACAGGTAAGGCGAACCCATTGTGTCGATGAACTGGGTATCAAGTTTCCAGCCGCCGTGGCCAGAGAAACTTTCAGCCTCAACGAGTACTGCGTCGGCAGCCTGTGAAGTCGAGACAACGCCAAAGCACAGACATATCGAAAGCACTAATCGCATGGGGAGACCTTCAAACAAAACGCAGGAGTTAAACTTCGAATCCAGTATTAGAGCATTCCGCGTCTTGGCGAATTTTTCGCATTGCTTCGTCGCGGCATTCTTCAGCAGGAACCGTACACACTTCGCAGATCGATTTTCCATCGTGGCCGGGCATGTTGGCCAGTCCGCCGCAACTGCCTTTGATGGCTCGGTTGCTGAAAATTACTCCGACCGCCATGCCTGCGATGGCCAGAGCAAATATTCCCACAACGGCCAGAACCGTGGCGACGACCGGATTTGCTTCCGGAGCGGATCCGGCAGGTGGCTTTGCGGTAACTACTAAGGGAAAGGAAGGCGAAGCCTGGACATCGAAACCGGAGCCGCTTCGAAGAATCTGGTAAATCGCAACGTTCTGTTGCTCAGCAAGCTTCATTCCTCGTTCAGGCCCCAGAACTTCTATCGCTGTCGCCAGCGCGTCGGCGGTCAGGCAATCTTTGGCGAGGACAGAAACGGATGTCAGGCTGTGGGTGACGGGGCGTCCGGTGGCTGGATCGATCGTGTGAGAGTACCGCTGCCCGTCGACTTCGAAGTAGTTTCGATAGTCGCCGGAAGTGGCGAGTGACTGGTCGTCCAGTCGTAACGCCGTATGAATCTGTCGAGGCAAGGCGTCAGGAGTTTCGATGCCGGCCGTCCATGAACTGCCATCAGACTTGCGTCCGCGTCCGCGCATCTCGCCGCCAATTTCCACCAGGTGAGCGGTCGACAACTGGTCGTTCGAAAGTCGCCTGGTCAGCAGTTCAGAAATGATGTCGACCGCGTAGCCTTTGGCAATGGCTGAGAGGTTTAATTGAATTTCGGGGCGTTTCTTCAGCAGCGATGGAGGGTCGAGTCGCACATCGATTTCATCGAAGCCGATGGCTGCGATTGCTCGTTCGATGTCAGCATCGCTGGGAAGAGTTTGTTCGCCCGGTTCTTCGGCAAAGTGCCACAGTTTGATGAGTGGTGCGACTGTCGGATCGAACGCTCCGTCGCTGAGTTTCCAGATTTTCTTTGCTTCCGAAACGACGAACGCCGTATCGCTCGAAACGGGGAACCAGTCAGTCGAAGTGGACACATTGAAGCGGGAGAGTTCTGAGTCAGGCCGCCACGTCGACATCTGGTCTTCGAGCTGGTTCAACGCCTGATCGACGTCGGCCTGAATTGAGGCGAGTGTGGCAGCATCCTCCGATTCTGCCAGGACGATGCGGTAAGACGTTCCCATCGTCTGACCAGTGATCACGGTCCCGAGAGGTGCCCCAAAACCTGTCAGCATGATCGCGCAACAGGCCAGCGTGCAGCACGAGAGCACGCTGGCGTAGAGTCTTCTCAGTTTGTGAGTTTCAGGCTGATGCACAACAGTTGTTACGTATCCCGCGAAGGTTATCCCGCGAAGGTTGGGTGAGGGGTAAGAATTGGCTGGGAGGTTTGCCGGCACTTCGTCCGTCATTCCCGTACTGTGTCTGTCTTTTTCGCCTCGTCAGCGTCCGCGGTTGTCGCCTCGACGGTCCCAACGTCCAGACCTTCCCGGGCCTTGAACAACCGCGGATCGCCACCAGCTTGCGGCTTGCGGAATTCTGAGTGCGAGCCCGGCGCGAGTGCGTATTGCACATACTGGCCGTCGATTCGGCGCCGATAAATCAGTGGGTAGGCAATCGGGTAGTCATGCGACTTTCCAGGTTCCAACGTGTAGGGGCCGCCCCATCCGCTGAACGGACCCTTGGTCTCGTAGACGAGGTTCTCCTGGCTGCTGTTTGTCAGTTTGACTCCGGGGGGAGAAAAGGTGATCGATAGAGCCGGGCTCTTCCACGAAACATCTGTCAAACGAAGTTGCGTCAGGCCGAGGTCAAAGTCGGGGATGATGGTTTGGGAAGCGGGGCCCTGGCTGGTCCAGCGATTCCAGGATTCTCGAAACTGTGCGACAAGAGCATCTTCATGAATGGTACTGTCAGTTGGAGTATAGCCGTCAGCGAAACTCGCTTTGACGGCCACCTGGGTCTCACCTTGCCACTTGAGTTGCAAAGCTCGGGCTTCGTTGGACACCCGCTCCAGCGATGTCACCGTTCCCTGATTGACAGAGTATTGGATATTGGCAAATGGCTTCCATTTGGTACCTGCTTCGTTTGAGCGTGTTGACACGTTGAACAGCAGTCCGGGAGCCTGAAACTGCATTCCATCAGAATCCTGGTTGTTGCCAATCGCGATCGAATCGGCAAGACGCAGCACGGTTCGGATTTTTACGTCCGGCCCCAGCGATGCCAGTTCGGGAAATGCTCGTGTGAGTGATGAACGGTCAGCCAGTCCTGCGAAAGAAGCATCGGGAATATCAACGACGTTGATCTTCGCGACATTCGCGGCGACCAGCAGTTCGGTCAATCCTTCCAGCATGTTCGGTGCGACGGAGACCTGCAGATCGGTCGTCCTGTTGACCGCCTCGGCGGTAACGTCCGTCACCACCTGGCGTGATGGCTTCGCCGGGGCAGACTCTGGCGTAACCGCTGCTGCCGTCAGGCCAAGGACAACTGAGATGCCGGCTTCGTCAGTAGAGATGTCCTGCGGCCAGACACGGACTCGCGGGCTGTAGACCGGCAGCGGCCAGAAGCTGCCTACCATCGAGTTCGCCTGGTCGAGTTGAAGTTTCTCTTCCATAGCGGTCACCAGAGAAGGCACAAGCCCTCGCACTTCCTGCTCGATGCGAGCTTTGTTTCCGTAAAGGCCTTCGACGAGTCCTTGCGAAACTTTGTCGCGGGTCATGCCGAATCCTCGCACACTCACGCCAGCCGGCGCGGTGACGTACCAGTTGTCGTACGGAATGTCGAAGCGTGTTCCAACCTGACGAAGCCGCAGTTTGCGATCTTTGATGTAAGGGGTGACGTCGAAGCTCAGCCAGACGGGTTCGCGGTGACCAATGACGATATCAATTGGCCCGGTCGATGCTGAATGACTGCTTCCCTGAACTGACGTGCCGCCGATTCTGAGGACCGCATTCTGCACGCCCACCTGCACATTGAGCCGATCTTTTCGGTAAGCATTCAGTCGGACTCGCCAGAGGTTTGCGGAGTACGAGATGCTTCCAAACGTGATTTGAAATTGCCGTCCGTCGACGACGGTTTGATCGTAGATATCGGCCAATGAGCCGCTGAGCAGATCCTTTGGAAGCAGATCCGGAATCGACATTGCCAGGGCGTCGAGCATTGTGTTGCCGAGCCGCACGGTCGCTGCACCTTCGAGGTCGAGTGCAGGAATGAACGGAGAATCGTCCACAGTGGCATCGTCGATTGGAACTCGCAGTGCCAGCGCTCGGGGGTGGTCACCCTTGGGATCAAGCATCCACTGAATGACGGCGTCTGTGTCGTACACGATGTGCGTGATATCGTGCTTCCCGCCTGAAATTTCTGTGTAACGAGGTTCAGCGCCGGCTGAACGCAGGGCAGCGATTGTTCGCCGAGATTGCGACGGTCGAATTGCGGCATCTTCCGAACCATGAAACGCCCAGGTCGGAATATCGACCAGCTTATCGGCGAGTTCAGCGCCGCCGCCGGCCAGCGGAAGTATTGCCTGCCATTTTGCGGGAGTCGCCGCAGCGATACTCCACGTTCCGTATCCGCCCATTGACCATCCGGTCAGAATGCGGCGAGATGTGTCGATCGAATAGTCGCGTTCAACCTGGTCGAGAATCCTGAGGGCTCGAGCAGCGTCAGGGCTGTCTGCCAGCCATCCGGCCAGATACCGATCACTCGTGTCTTCGCACTGCGGGAACACCGCGATGAACGGAAAGGACGACTGTCGTTTCTTGATTGCAGGGGCCAGACCGATCGTCAGTTGTCGTTGTCCGTCGCTGCCTCGTTCGCCGGCTCCGTGCAGGAAGAGGATCACCGGCCACTTCCTGTCGGCGGAATAGTTCTCTGGAACGAAAACGGTGTAACGATGCTCGCCAGCTTCGTCCGTGATGACTCGTTGAATGAAGTCTGCTGTGGAATTCTGCGCGAGGCAGCTCAACAGGACGATCGCCAGTAGTCCGTTGCGACTCCAACGAGGGCAGACGGGTCGCGTATTCAGTAGACCCTCTCGCATGACGGACACTCCTTTTCGTAATCGTAGGGTTTCGCGTATGAGCCGCTGAAGCTAATGAACAATTCAGCTCGACGATGTTTAACAGGGCTGGGCGATGTCGTTCCGTGTCTGGCGTCACAGTTTAACGTTGAGATGGATTCGAGAAATCCGTCAGTATTGATTATTGATTCGTTATTCAGCCGCCAGGTTCACTCGGATGATCTCTTTGTCGTTTCTGGCAAAGACGCTTTTCATGGCGAAAGCCGGATGCGACCAGATCGTCATACGACGCTGGACCGGCCGAGTAGGCTCGATCAGTTTTGCGCGGCTGACTTCGTCGTAACCGGACGGTGACAGACGAGCGATGATGAGATCCCCCTGCTCGTTATGGATAAAGAATCGATCTTCATGTGGGATAATAAAAGCATTCCACCAGCGGCCTCGACCGGTCGCATCGAGTGTTTCCCAGAGACGTTCTCCGTTGGCGGCGTCAAGGCATCGGAGCTGACCGTAGCTGCAGATCGAGTAGATATTCTTCCCGTCAAACCACGGCGTACACATGATGGGATGCACGCCGTCCGTTCGGATTTCGCTTTCGCTCTTGCCGGTCCATGTGACTTTTGCGCTGGCTCCGTCATCAGCGACTTCGATCATGCGCGGGCCGTTGTAGAAACTGGCCACGAAGAGTTTGTTGTCGAACTTGCGAGGCGTCGCGATCGACAGTCCGGCACGGAGTCGATAAGCCACCTGCCAGATGACTTCTCCACTTTTGGGATCAAGTGACGAGACCGCTTCTGGATGCCACATGATCAGCTGTCGTCGTCCACCAAAGTCAAAGATCACGGGCGGAGCGTAGCCGATTTGGGCGTCCTGAAGGGCTCGCCATAATTCTTTGCCGGTAGTCTTGTCGAAGCTGACGACCAGGCTGTTGTCGCTGCCGCCGACCAGAGTGATGAGCTGATCACCGTCGACCAGTGGCGATGCCACCATTCCCCAGACAGGCAGTTGCGTTCCGAAATCTTCGACAAAGTTTTTCTTCCAGACGACCGTTCCGTCATCAGCATTGAGACAGAACATGTGCCCGACCGCGCCGACAACGTAAACACGATCGTCGTCGATTACCGGCGTGCATCGAGGTCCCGCCGGATAACTGATGGAGTATCGAGCTTCGTAGTCGTGTTGCCAGATGATTTTGCCGCTCGCCGCGTCGAGACACAGCACTCGCTCTAACTGTTCGTCTCGAAGCCGATCCATGACGTAGACGCGTCCGTCGGCGACTGCTGGGCCGCCGTATCCTTCGCCGATCGGCGTCGCCCAGACGCGAGGCAGGATGTCGGAATCCGGGAGCTGATCAACGATTCCGGATTCTCGCCAGACGAGATCGCGTTTTGGGCCTCCCCACTGCGGCCAGTCGTCGGCCGTCGCGTTCGAAATGCCGGATACGGAAAAAACGAGCAGCCCGGCCAGTCCGACGAATGGGTTAACCTTGAGTGTACGAAACATGGTCGGGGTCCTTGTGACTAAGACTGCAAAGCGCCTGCTGGAGTGCTTTCGGCCAGCTCTATGATCATGTCTCGGGTCGCTGCTTCGACGGCTTGCTCCCATTCGTCTGGACCAAACTGTTCGTTGTACGGTGCTTTGTTATAAGCGAAATTGATCCCTCGCGAGCTGTTGACCAATGCTCCGAAACCACGCTCATCAAATCCGCCCGCGACTTCCGATGCGCCAGCTCCCTGAGATCCAAAGCCCGGCACAAGCAGCGGCGTCTTGGGCATGGCCGCACGCAACTCTGTCAATTCTGCTGGATAGGTTGCTCCGACGACGGCGCCGATCGGGCCGTAACCGCACTCGCCTTCTGCTTCGACGTTGAAACTTTCAACAACCTCGGCCACTCGTTGGTAAAGCTTCTGGCCATCGGTTTCGCGGTCCTGGAAGGTCGATGCGCCGGGGTTGCTCGTTCGGACCAGAACATAAAGTCCGGCGCCGCGTTCGGTCGCGACTCGAACAAACGGCTCAAGCGTGTCTTTGCCGAGGTACGGATTCACCGTCAGAGCATCGGCTGCCCAGATGGCGGCGTCAGGATCGGCACCGGCCAGATAGGCGTTTGCGTAAGCTTCGGCCGTCGATCCGATGTCTCCGCGTTTGGCGTCGCAAATGACGATCAGCCCGGCGTCGCGAGCTTTGCGGATGACCGTCTGTAGTGCCTGGCACCCGGCGGGTCCGTATTGCTCGAAGAAGGCAGCCTGAGGCTTCACCGCCGGAACAAGCGGGGCGACGACGTCGATAATTCGCGAGCAGAATTCATCGAACGCGCTGGCCGCGGCTTCTGCTTCGTTGGATGTACGGCCGCGAGCTGCTGCGACGATTGATTCCGGAAGCTGATCCAATCGAGGATCGAGTCCCACCAGGGCTGGAGTTTTTCGGTCGGCGATAGCGGCATGTAGTCTGTCGGTGTAGTGGTTCATGCCGCGGATTGTTACCGCGATCGCGTGGCGGGAAAAGTCACCGAGTCTGGGATCAGTCGACTTGGATCGATGTTACGAATCCGCTCGGTCCATCAGGTACTGATACGGTGCCTGGCCGAGAGCCTGCTCGAGCTCCACATAAATTCGGACGAGTTCAGGAACGGATGACACTCCGACTTTCTCCAGCACGTTGTGACGCCGTGTTTCAACCGTTCGAAGACTGATCGAAAGGTCTTTGGCGATGACCTTGTTGAGTTGTCCGTCGATCACGCCCTGCATGACGATCAGCTCTTCCGGCTTAAGCTGTTCGAAACGCTGAAGCAGCGTCTTGTGCTCCTGGTTGGCTGCCCGGCGGTCGCTGTCGGTTGCCAGAGCTTCGATAATGGCTTTCCAGAGTTCGTCGGATGAACAGTTCTTTTCCAGTAGCGTGATCGCACCGTTGTGCATTGCCTGAACGGCGTTCGACACATCGGCATAGGCGGAGATCACGATCACCGGTATCTCGCACCCTCGCTCACGCAGAGCGACCTGAAGTTCGAGGCCCGTCATTCCGTGCTCAATGCGAAGGTCGGTAACGACACAACCGGGTGCAACGCCGGAGTACGAAGCGAGAAAATCTTCACCACTGGCAAAGGTCTCAACGGGCAGTCCCCGAATGTCGACCAGTGCCGCGATTGATTCCCGCACTGCTTCGTCATCGTCGATGACGAATACTGTCTGTTTGTCAGGTAACGGATCAGTCTGCATCTGGGTGTGTTTCCCCGTCGACTCGCAAGGTAAAAACAAACTCCATTCCACCATCAGGTAATTGTTCGGCCCGAATTACCCCGCCATGATCTTCAACAAATGAGCGGCTGAGTGCCAGTCCGATACCCAATCCAGACTGTCCGGTGGTGAAGAACCCTTCGAATAACTGTTCAGGGATGATTCCGTCGGGCAATCCAGGACCGTTGTCCCGCACTATGGCGGTAACATAATCCGGGTCTTCGGCGTCGAGGTGAATCTCGATACTGACTTCTCGTTGATCGGATGGGTGGGCGGCCATTGCGGTGTAAGCATTGTTGAGCAGGTTGGCGAAAGTCTGCTCGATCAAGACGCGATCACAGACGATTTCCGGAATGTCATTTTCGACGTCGACTGTCGTTCTAATGCGGCTGGAACGGGCCCTGCCAGCGGTTAGCTGGACGGCATCGTTGACGATTTCACCGATGTCGCAACTTGTCCTTTCCGGTGTTCCTTTTCTCGCGAAGGAAAACATTCGAGTGGTGATCGCGTTGACGCGTCGCGCTTCGGAAACAATCTTGCCTGCCACCTCACGAATCTGGGGAAGACGTTCCTGGAGATCTGGCCGGTCGAGCGATTCCACGCAGACGTCGGCAAACGTGGAAAGTGACCACAGCGGCTGACGGATTTCATGAGCGATGCCGGCGACGAGCTGCCCCATCATCGTCAGCCTGGAAACGTGCGCCAGTTGTCTTTCTTGCTCGCGGTTGCGTTCCTCTTCCTGTTTCTGATGCGTGATATCCCGAACGTGCAGCAGCACGGCGGGATTTCCGTCATAGGTGATGGTCGAAATTCGAACTCCCACGTCCACGACTCGCCCGTCGCTCTGCAGACTGCGAGATTCGAATTCAGAAATCTCACCGGAAGCCAAAGAACTGGAGCGAGTGCTCGCGGCGGGTCTGTCCGCTGGAGGGACAAGTGACAGAACGTCCTGCCCAATCAGTTGGTCGTGCGAAATTTTGTGCAGTTCGCACGCCGCCGCATTTGCATCCAGCACGACGCCATCTGGCGATTCAACGAAGATCGCGTCTGGCGAGTTGTTAAAGAGATAGCGAAACCGCTCACTTGCGTGAGTGAGCTTCAGCTCAGCCTGCTTCAGAAGCGTGACATCACGCAGAATGGCAATCTGCTCAGTGGTTGAAGGCAGAGGTAGGAAACGGATTTCAAACTCGCGAAGAGTTTCGTTCTGCTCAACGGAGAATTGAATCGTCTCCTGGCGGTTTCCGGCCGACACGTTTTCGATAGCTGCTCGAACCTGCCCTGAAATCGCAGCAGGCAGGAGGTGCCAGAGAATCTGGGCCGAGGGCGCTTCGGAGAGTTTCAGAAGTTCCGTCAATTCGTTGCCGCTGTAGCTTTTTATAATCGTTCCGCGCGACGAGATGCGCAGCAGAGCGTCAGGGTAACTGTCGACGACTGATTGCAGCTCGTTCGTGCGATCGGTTAATGATCGGCGGTGTTGATCATGTTGCAGAACAAGCCGCGTCAAATCGGCAAACGCAGCGATTGAATCTTTCTCGTGAGGCGTGAATTCATCGGCGTTTGTATGAAAGACTGCCAGTTGCCCCAACGGCTGGTTCTTCACATCAGTGACCAGCTTCATTGCGCCGCAACGGTAGTCGCAGGCGTTTATCGCACGGGAAACCAGCTCGGTGACGGACGGTGGAATGCGCTCCGGATCGTTGCCGCTGCTGCTGAGCGTTGTCGCCGTGATGTGAACGTCAAAGTCCTGGTTGGAATTACCAAAGAGATCGTCGATTCGAACGGCGTCGATCAGTGTGACAATTTCCTCAGCCGTGTTTCCGTTGGCAATTTTTCGGAATTCAGTACCGGTCGGTGATGTGCGAAATACTGCCGCCCGGATGTGAGGAGACTGCCGTTCAAGTTCGCTGGTCAGCGTGTTGAGAACAGATTCGACCGTGTTGACTGCGGCTAGAGATTCCAGAACTCGGCGTTGTCCATCACGAAGAATTTCTGCATGGCGTCTTTGGGTGATGTTTGTGACTGACGCGTAAATTCGCATCCACGACCGTTCGAAATTCGGATCGGAATTGGCACGGATGTGGGTATAGAGCCGTTTGCCGGAAAGCGTGTAAGCAACGTTTTCGGCCTCAAACGTTTGACCGCCTTCAGCACGAAACAGCACATGTTCCCTGAAGGTTTTCAGTGAATCCGCTTTAAAGATGGCGCCGAGGCTGCCCGCGAATTCATCAATGCTGGCAACCTCGAACATCTCGAGTGCCCCACGGTTTACGGCTGTGATTCGAGCTTGTTGACTCAAATCGACGACTTCCTCCGGAAACTCGTCCAGCCACGCTCGAAGATCAGTCACTCCTGAATCGCGAACTTCCTGCAGCCTGTGTTGAATACCACTCCAATCCATTTTGAATTGTGCGGTGGGAGATTCATCGTACAGGCGGCGGAACTGTTCTTCGCTTTGGACGAGCTGGTCACGGAGATGATGCTCGTTTGTAATGTCAATCATTATCCCACGAAGATGACTCACCTGACCGGCATCATCACGTGCCAGATAAACGATGTCCCGGACCCACCTGAAAGTCCCATCCGCCGTGCGCATACGATATGTCATCGAATGGTCCGAACCTGCGGCTGTTTCAAAAGCGCAGAAGCTCAGAACCGACTCGCGATCTTCCGGATGGATCACGTCGGGAAAGAAGTCCGGGTCACCAATCCAGGCAGACGTTTGGTATCCAAAAATCTCTTCAGCTCGCGGCGAGACATACGAGAATGTGTTGGTCGACGTTTCGTATTCCCAGGCAAAACCATCCAGCGCCTGAAAAACTTCTTCCAGTTTGGCGAGATTTTCCTGATGAGCCGTCTCAACTTTTCTGAGACGAACAAGCTCCGTGTCGTCACGAATGGTCAGCATGACGGTCAGATGACCGTCGGCTTCGATCACGCTGCACGTCGTCGTCATCGGCAAAGTTCGATGACCGTTGTCTGTCACGACGCGAGTCTGTTTCGATGGTTGATCCGAACTCAACTTCTGGCGGTCCCGCCAGATCTCGGACAGACTTGTTCCGTCCAGAGTTTCGATGATCGCCGAGACTTGTTGATCAAGCAGGTCGGCGCTGCATCGACCTGTCAGCCGCTCTGCCCCCGCATTTGTCGCCAGGATTGCCATCGAATCGGGGTCGACAAGAATGACGGCTTCCGGCATCGCCTGCAGGAGCTGCCGCGCGAAGTCGTTCTGAGCAACTACTGTGACATGTGGGGAAGAGGACATCGACCTGGCCTTGTGGATCGAACTGGCTTGCTCAGCTCTTCTTTTTGTTCTTGTTCTTTCCGCCAGACTTTGCTTTGGCTGCCGCTGGCTGTTTGGCTGCCTTCTTCTTCCCGGATGCTTTGCCTGCTGGCTTTTTCTTGTCGAAGATGCTGTCCCAGCCTTTTGTGAACTTTTTGGAAGTTCCGGTGTGCACTGTGTAACCCGTCATAGATCTGTCCTGTGCGTTGTCGCTGTTTTTGAAATTGATTGTTGCTGTTTTTCAGACGTTCGCTACTTCGCAGAATCCGGCAGCGTGATCAGTCTTGCCGTTTGATCGTTGGAAGTAATCAGAAGCGTCGAATCATCCGGTGAGAACGTACCAGAGTAGCTGACGGTTCCGGACTGCTGCTTAACGAGCGGCTTGCTGGTCGCGACGTCCCAGATTCGCAGCGAGCCAGAATAACCGATAGACATCAAACGAGAACCCGTCGAGTTAAACTGCGTTCGATAGATGTCGTCGTCGTGCCCCTTGAGGACGGTTGTCGGCTGACTTGAATCTGTGGACCAGAGGTAGACGTTGCGTTCGGCACCAAGTCCCATGCCTGCTGCTGCGATGCGGCTGTCGTCAGGGCTGAAGGCTACGGTGTAGATCGCGTGTTCCGGCCCGTCGAACTGTCGGATGGTGCGACCATTGCTGACGTCGAACAACCGAACGGTACTGTCGGCTCCAGAAGCAACCAGCTGTCGACCATCCGAAGAAAAGTCGAGTCCGTACACCGCGGACGGGAAGGTGGCCAGAGTCCTGATGGCTTTGCGAGTCTCAACATCCCACAACCGAACCGTCTTGTCGGCCGACGCGGATGCAATTGTTTTTCCATCCGGGCTGAACACCACCGAGTAGACCTGTAGCGAGTGCCCGGACAGTCGAGCTTTCTCTGTCGGAGAGGCGATGGACCATTCTCGAAATGTCATATCCTCGCTGCCGGTCTGCAGCGATTGGCTGTCAGAAGTCCAGGCGACGTCGGCAATTTTCCCCGTGTGTCCACGGAGAATCTGAGAAGCGTCACGGCCTGGTGGTTCGGCGGGTTGAGGATTCAACGGCGTCGGGTCGAAACACTGCAGAGAATTGTCAGAAAGTGCAGCGACAAGTCGTGCCGAATCAGGGCTGTAGCTGACTCGGCGAGGTTCGACTGAAACGCTCAATCGGAAGTGGCTGGCCGAGTTACTGACGTTCCAGGTGCGGATGGTTTTGTCGCTTCCTCCAGCTGCCACCTGTCGGTTGTCCGGGCTCAGACTGACACACAACGCTGGACCTTCGAACCCGGTGAAACTTAGTTTTGGAGTGCTGTTCGAAGCGTTCCACAATTTGACCGTTCCGTCGGCTCCGGCCGTCGCATATTGAGAACCGTTCGAGGCAATCGACAGATCGTTGACGCGAGCATCGTCAGCGCGATGAACAATTTGCGCCGCGATTGTCTCAATGCGTACCGACCCGTCGGCGTGAGCGGTCACGATCGACTTGTTGTCGCTCTGAAAGGCAACATCGACGATCGTGTTGTCGTCGCCGGAAAACGATTGCGCGATGGCTTGAGCATCCAGATTCCACAGCCGAACCGTGCCAGCAGCCGCGGAGATCAGTTGAGTTCCCGACGTATTGAATTCGACTTTCTGAACGGCTGCTGTGTGGCCGGAAAGCTGCGACGTCGTTTCAAGCGTCTTCGCATCGATTGTCACCACGCTGCCGGAAGCAAGTCCGACGGCGATCACCGCATCGTTCGGCGAAATCGCGATTGCTGTCACGCCAGCGTCGAAGTCGGCACCTCGTTCAGTCTTGCCAGTTGCCGAGTCGCGAATCCAGATCTTCTGGTCGTCGCCCGCAAAAAACAGACGCGAACCATTTGACGTTGAGGCAATTGTTCGGACTGGTTGCGGACGTTTGCTGAGTGATCGGAATTTGGCAGCTTCGTCCAAAGCGTGTGCGAGAACGTCGCCTCGTTCGGTGCCGACAATCACATCCTTGCCATCTGCGGAAAACATGAGCGACGTCAATGGGGACTTCGCTGGCGCGGTCTCAAAAACAGCCTTGCCGGTTGATGCGTCATACACTCGCACCACCTGGTCAGAGCCAAGAGTGGCGACTTGACTGCCAGCTCGATTAAACGCGACGTCTTTGATTGTCCCGGTGTTGCCTTCGAGACTGTGCACGACAGCGCCGTCAGTTCGTTTGAGAATCTTCGCAACTCCGTTTTCGCCAGCGATCGCGATCACTGTGCCCTTTGGATGAATCGCGACCGCGGTGGCTTTCTTCGGGACTCCTTCGAATGTCAACGTTCCAGGGATCGTGCCGGGCCATCGGCGAACGTACCCGTCCGCTCCACAACTGAAGATGTACTGATTGTTCGGAGTGAAACCGACGCCCGTCACTTCGCCGTCATGCGCGATCACTCGATCGGTTTCTGATGAACCATCCGCCGACAGACTTACCACGACGACTGAACCATCAACGCACGCCGCCGCCAGCATCTTGTCGTCGTTTCTCCAGGCGAGTCTTGAGACCGCTCGGCCGATCGATATTTCTCTCTCCGGTTTCGATTGAGTTGTTGCGCTGTCGGAAGCCGTGACGCTGGCGGTCGTCCAGATTCGGATCAATCCTTTGTCATCGCCAGTGGCGGTCAGCGATCCATCTTTTGATGTCGTCATCGCCGTAACTGGGTTGTCGTGAACTTTGGTCGTCGAAACAGGATCGCTGTTGGGTACGTCCCACAGTCGAATCGTGCGGTCGCTCGATCCCGATGCGATCAGTTTTCCATCGGGCGATACGTCGACGGTCAGAACAATGCCGGTGTGTCCTTCCATCGTTCTCAGAGTCGACTGAGTCGCGATATCCCAAAGCTTCAGAGTTTGATCAAAACTGGCTGTGACGAGTGACTTGCCGTTCGGAAGGAACTTCCCGTCGTAGACAACTTCCTGATGACCTTTGAACTCGATCGGCTCCTGTGCCGACGCACCAGAAACGTGGAAAATACCAACCGCAAGCGTTGCGGTGAGAAGCAGAGTCCGTCGGAAGGGACGAACTCCGTGAGTTCGAGACGACTGCGTGCTGAACTGTCGAGGGCATCGTCTGTTGAACATGAGCAACTCCTGATCGCAATCCGTGGCGAAGTTCGGGTGTAGGTCGCTCGTCGGTTCGTCGAACTGCTCGCGACTGCCTGTTTTGATTGGCGGCAGGCGGCGTGCTTTCGATCAATAATTCAGTGGCTGTTTCGACGCTGAATCGGTCCCGGGCCACCCTGGCCTTTGGGATTTCTTCTGGGCGTTGGGGCTGGCTTGCCGAGGATTCGCTCGATCGCGTCCAGCAGCACATCCATTGCGAAGGGTTTGCGGATGTAGTCGTCGACGCCGAGCATTTCCGCGTACGCCTTGTGACGCCCGCCCTCGTTGGCTGTGACCATGATCACCTTCGGGCGAGTTTCGTCCGGCATTTCCTTGAGAAACTCAAGGACCGGGAACCCGCCCATTTTCGGCATCATCATATCAGTGATGACGAGTTCGGGACCGAACGACTCGATCTGGCGTCGGCCGTCGTTTCCATTGTTGGCGACAGAGAGTGTGTAGCCGGCGGCTTCGAGCACTCGTTGAAGCGTCGTGGAAATTTCGCGGTCGTCTTCGATCAGTACAAGCTTTGTCTGGTCGGCCATGCGATGTCCTGCAGCGTGTGAGAGTTCAACGACCACCGGCTCAAACATATGCCAGCGGCAGAGGGAGCGATGTTACCGCAATCGTCACTGTTTCATCCAGTACGGCAGCTTTTCGCTGACCGTTCCGACTCGTTTACGCAGTCGGTTCCAGACGATTATGCAGGTCGTGTCATTTCAGCTTTTTGAGGACTTCCGGAATCAGTTGTGACAGGCGTTCTCCACCGATCGCGGCGACTTTCAGTATCTTCGGCAGATCGACCGCTTCCAACGAGTCCGGCAGGCACATGTCAGTGACGATGGAAATTCCGAGCGTCCGCAGGCCAGCGTGTTTCGCGACGATGCATTCCGGGACTGTCGACATTCCGACACAATCTGCCCCGATGAGACGGAGCATGCGGTACTCAGCGCGAGTTTCCAGGTTTGGCCCGGCAACGGCGACGAACACTCCCTGTTGAGTTCTGAGCCCCAGCTCAAGAGCCGTCGTCTGAGTCAGGCCGATCAAACCCCGGTCGTACGGTTCGCACATATCGGGAAAGCGAGTACCGAGGTTGTCATCGTTCACGCCGATCAGTGGATTGTCGCCGAGCAGGTTGATCTGGTCTTCGATGATCATCAGGTCGCCGAGTTCGTACTGAGGATTCATCCCGCCAGCGGCGTTAGTAACGATGAGGATTTCGACGCCCAGCGCTTTCATGACGCGGACAGGAAACGTCACCTGCTGCATCGAGTAGCCTTCGTAATAATGGAAGCGACCTTCCATCGCGACGATGGGGACTCCTGCAAGATTGCCGCAAACCAGTTGCCCGGCGTGAGACTCGACGGTCGACGTCGGAAAATGTGGAATGTCACCGTAGGCGATGACGGCTTCCTGTTCGATCTGGCTGGCGAGTCCACCGAGTCCCGTCCCAAGAATCAGCCCGACGCGAGGCTCACCTTTCCAGGTTTCGCGGATCGAGGCGGCGGCTTCGTCGATTTTGGTAGCAAGTCCGAGCACGAGCGTTCTCCGGAATAATTCCGTTGAGTTGGCGAACGAGTTCAGACCGAGCGGCCTGACTCTCGAAATGTGGCGGGAGCGTACCGAAGTACGAAGCGGATTTCCTGCCAGGAGACACGTCGTCAGTCAGGAAACCGCGTCGGCCGCCAACGCGCGCGCCTTCCAGACGGGAACGCTGGAGATGGCGTACAGCGTTCCGGAAACGAAACAGGCGGCTCCGACGGTGCGGAACAACGAGTCGTATCCTTGATGAAACGCCAGATAACCAAGGACGGGGGCTCCGGCAATCATCCCAAGGTCAAGCACCATCAACGAAAGTGCCGAACCGGCGCCGCGCACCTCGGAAGGAAACGTGTGAAGGAACAGCGAAGTCGCCGTGTGAAACATCAGCGCGTGACCGGTGCCGCAGAGCAGGGCGGGGGCGGCGAGTCTCCATGGGTGTGCCGCGTCGACCCACGGGAACAGGAACATCCCGGACCCCATCACCGCGCAGCCGACCAGCAGCATCTTGCGGCGGCCTAAGCGGTCAGGAATCTTCCGCGACGAAATTCGAACAGTCAGTCCCCACCCGGCGTAGCAAATGAAGAAGAGTCCCATTTCCGAAACACCGGGAATGGAGATGCCGACCTCGTCGATAAACTTTGCCAGGAAGACGAACGGAATGGTCATGCACAGGCCGAAAGTCGCAACGACCAGCATGATCATGCCCGGCCAGCAGCGTACGACCGTTTTGAAAAAGTCGCTCAGTCGTGACGATTTTTGTCGCACCTCGGCCGTCGGTGGTTCAATAAAAAATAGCAGCAGTGTCGGAAGCGCGAGCGATGCCACAGCCACAATAAACAGCGTTTGAAAGTTCTCAGCCGTCCGTGTTTCTCCAAGAATCAGGTCTCCGAGAATCGGCCCGAGAATCATTCCAATGAAACCGCCGACGCCGAGAATTCCAATAGCTTCCGTGCGTCGTTCCGGCGGAGCGTGATGGGTGATGTAAGCAAGGCTGCTCGAAAACACGAATGCGGCGCCCAGAATCAGCAGCGACCGGCAGAGAAAGATGCCGACTCCCAGGCCGGACAGTCCCAGATTTGCGACGGCTCCGATTCCGAAAATGACATAACCGAGCAGCCAGACATTTCTCGCGCCGATCCGGTCAATCCACTGCCCGATCCACGGACGCAGGAACAGCCCCGCGACAGAACCGGCTCCCATGATGAAGCCGACTTGCTCGACATCCCCGCCCAGAAAAGTGATCCACCGCGCGTAGTGAGCCATCAGCGTGTTGGCCAGAACGAAACCGATCTGACTGAAAAACGCGCAGGCGAAGGATCGATCGTAAAGTCGATTCACGAGGTGGGATGTTTCTGAAGGCGGGAGGGTCTGGAAACCCGTTGGGTGTGTGATTTGGTGGGCGGTGCCCACGTACTGACCAACTTAAGAAATGGAACAGGAGAAAACGGAGTGAGCAGAGCCAGGCAGCGAAGTCCAACTCTGTTTCCTCTGCTGTCTCCTGTTCAAGTTTCTGCGTGATCACTTCTTCTTGTTTTCAGCCGCCCACTTGATGCCGCGAGCCAGCGTTTTCAGAAACACGGCATCTTCAAACGTGGCGACCGAGTGACCGTACGTCGTGCCAAAGACACGAGCCTTGCCGTAGCGGTTCGTCCAGAAGACCGGGTTCAGTGACTGATTCTTTTCGCTGATCGATGTCGCGAGGATTTCGGTGTTCGGCCAGACTTTTTCGATGATGTACAGCTCGTCTTTCGCGGACTTATAGTCTTTCGGAAAGCCTTCCATGATCGGGTGATCTTTGGCGACAACTTTGACCGGGTACTCGCTCTGATGTTCGTGGTGCTTGCTGGTGACTCCGAGGAACTCGCGCCAGTCATCGACGTCGGCCGACCGGTAGGTGTGCATGGCACAGTGAATGACGACGGCGTTGACTCCGGCTTTGTGCGGGCCGGTGATCTTCCGAATGTAGGCAGGATCGGACGTGTTCGCGAAACATTCGTTATGGACGACAACGTCGTATCCGTACGCCCATTCAGGATTTTCGTAGAGAGGAATCTCAGCCGTCGTGCCTTTGCCACCCTCGTTGACAACCTTCCACTCGGCGGCGATGCCCTGATCCTTCAAAGCCTTCTGCATGGCCTTTGTCTGGAAGTCGTAATCGTGGCAACAACCGCCGGTGACGAGCAGAATCTTGATCGGAGCGTCTTCTGCCTGAACGCCGGTGGCTGATGTCAACAATGCCGCAAGGGCAACAAAAGTCGTCTTAAGAAGCTTCATCGTGAGATTACTCCAGAACTGACGGCGGTCACGGACGTTCGCTCCGTGTTGGATACGGTAAGTTGTTATTCGCGTCTGCCGCGTCAAGTGCGACCGCATAAGTGTTTCCGCTGAGGATCCGCTCTGCAAGACACTCGATCGATACCCATCAAATCGCAACTGAAGACGTCCACGGCCACGATTGCAACTGCCAGGTGGCTTCCCAACAATACCGCCCGCCGGGATCGGCGGATTATCAAACCTGATTGCAGAAGATTGAGAAAACTATGAGCGACCTTCAAGACCTGACGCGAAAACTGCAGCGTCAGAGTGATTCAAAAATTGTGATGCTGGTTGCCGACGGCCTCGGCGGACTGCCGATCGAAGCTGGCGGCGGGACTGAACTGGAAACCGCGAAGACTCCCAACATGGACGCTCTGGCCAAGGCCGGAACGCTCGGGCTCAGCACGCCGGTCCTGCCGGGAATTGCTCCGGGCAGCGGACCGGGACACCTCGGCCTGTTCGGTTACGACCCGCTGGAATACCAGATCGGCCGCGGCGTGCTGGAAGCGCTGGGCATCGATTTCGAACTCGGCCCGAACGACGTCGCCATTCGAGGCAATTTCTGCACGCTCGACGCTGATGGAAATATCACCGACCGCCGTGCTGGTCGCGTCGGCTCGGATATCGCGATGAAGCTCTGTGAAAAGCTCGACACGATCGAGATTCCCGGCGTCGAAGTCTTTGTCCAACACGTCAAAGAGTACCGTCTGGTCATCGTCTTCCGAGGCGAAGGACTCGGCGGAAACGTCAACGACACGGATCCTCAGAGAACCGGCGTGCCACCGCTGGAACCGGTCGGTGAGGACGAGCCATCCCAGAAAACCGCGGAGATTGCGAAACAGTTCCTCGCTCAGGCGAAAGAGATTCTGAAAGACGATCTGCCGGCAAATCTGCTGACGATGCGCGGCATCGACAAAATGCCGGCCGTACCGACTTATAAAGAGGTCTACGGTGTGCGAGCGGCAGCGATCGCTGTTTACCCGATGTACCGCGGGCTCGCCCGGTTGGTCAGTATGGACATCCTCGACGCCGGACAGACGCTCAACGATCAGATGGATCGGCTGAAAGCCGCGTGGGACGATTACGATTTCTTCTTCGTCCACTTCAAATACACAGATTCAACCGGCGAAGACGGCAACTTCCCGGCGAAGGTCCAGCGGACCGAAGAGCTGGACGCGATTATTCCGAGGATTACGGAACTCAACCCGGACGTCCTGATCGTGACCGGCGACCACAGCACGCCGGCGAAAATGAAGTCACACAGCTGGCACCCGGTGCCCGTGTTACTTTCGTCCGACCTGTGCCGCCCGGATCGCTGCCAGGAATTTGGCGAATCCGAGTGCATCATGGGCGGACTCGGGCAATTCCCAGCCAAATATCTCATGGGCTTTGCAATGGCCCACGCCGGCCGGCTCGAAAAGTTCGGCGCGTAACGGTAATCCGCAACGGCTCAGTCCTTGAGCATTCGGCATGATCGATGGAAACTGGCGTGTGATCTGTAGATCGCACGGCAGTTTCTTCGTTTACGGATTAACCTTGCGAACGGACGCTGGGCCTTTGGTCCAGCCTGCGCGGAAATACCGTTTCGTCTCCGCCATCACGGCTCAAATCTTTCATGATTCGGCAACCGTGTTTCGAAATCCAGTTTCGTGGTGGTACGGTCTGGTTATCTGGTGATTCGGCGGGCGCAGCAGAAAAGTGTCGAATTTTCGCACATTGGAATGTTCAAGGTTGAGGCACAATTTCTTCGTGCTTAGCATGAAACGTGTCTGAAACTGTTTCCAATTGTTTTTTTTAGAGACGGCACAGACGTTGCGGGCTTTTCTCCGCCTGTGTCACACAACTGTGATCTACCTGGCAGATTTGTGTTTTCCTGCTGGTAGCGGGCGAGTTTTTAATTTCGTTCTGGTTTTCTTGTCCCAGGTCTGAGTTCCAGAGAGGGTTTCCACGATGGATGAGTCGAAGCTCTACGGAGAGTTAACCCCCAGCGGAGGCGGTGACCCGATCCCTCTGTTGAAGCGAAAGTTGCTGATCGGACGTCGCCCAAGCTGTGATATCACTCTGCGGTTTCCGAACGTGTCGTCACATCACTGCGAACTTGAGCTGATTAACGGCTACTGGTTCGTTCGCGATCTTGGCAGTGCCAACGGCATCAAGGTGAACGATTCACGCTGTGATCAGAAGTGGGTGTTTCCAGGCGACACATTGACTGTTGCCAAACATCGATTCGAAATGAGCTACCACGGCCTCGGCGATCGTCCCGAGGATGAAGAGGAAAACCCATTCGCGAAGAGTCTCATGGAAAAAGCCGGTCTTACCGGCGGCGGACGTCGAAAGCGAATTCCAGAACCGGTCGACATTCCGAAAGTCCAGACGGACGACGATGTCGCCATGGAATGGCTGATGGGCGACCAGGGGAAATGATCGACGTAAACTGATCGACGTGAACAGTCGATACGGCAAAAACTGAAAGGCCCGCCAGGAACGATTCCTGACGGGCCTTTTTCTGTGCTCGCCGATTGCTGTTAAATGCCGAGGTCGCGGCAAATGTCGTCGACTTTCGACTGAAGTCCGTCGATCGTGCTGCCGAGTCGATCGATTTCGTCTCTCAGTTCCTGGTTCTGGCTGCGTAACTCAGCGATCTGATTCTCCAGTGCATCGACTTTCGCGTTGTCGACGGCCGGCGCTGCTGCCGCGGGAGCAGCCATTGTCGGAGCAGCGGACGAAGGTGAAGCCAGCGACGGTGCCTGCGTCGCGGCAGGAGCGGCTTCGGCGGTCATCGTAGGCATGACGCCTCGATTTTCGTTTGCCCGATAAAACGCCTGGTCGACTTCGACGCCGCGGCGTTCCAGCGAGCCGCTTGCCTGAATGTAGCCGCGAGTCAGCAGGTCGTTCAGCTCGCTTCTCAGCAGCGAGAGATTCTCGATCGGCACCATCCGGCTGGCCCGGCCTCGCAGCTCGCCCAGCGTCTGCCTTCCCCGACAAAGCAGTTCGCCGAGGATTGCAATCTGCGGCTCAGAGAATTCATACCGTTTCCGCACGTAGTGCCGATATCTCAACGAGCGTCCGCTATCCGGATGCAGGACGCCGACCAGGCCCAGCTCTTTCAACTGGTCCAGCGTTTCTTCAATCACATCTTCGTCGTAATCGACGACTGGCGACCGGTTGCTCTTCTGATTGCAGCCCGTCATCACGGCCTTCAGAGTCAACGGGTAATACTCCGGCGTCGTCAATCCCTTTTCGATGAGCACACCCAGCACTCGCCTTTGTCGCGACGACAACTCGCGAACCTCAGGCCGCTCATCATTTTCAAACTCGTCTAACATCAACCGCTCCGTGGTTTCGTTTTTGTTCGTTTGTGAGCCGACGGCGCTAGCCGCGGGCCTTTTGTTTTTCGTCGCTTTCCGGTCCTCGGCCCGACGCTAGCGCGTTCGGCTCACATTTCTGAGACAGAGCCTGATGACATCTCCTCGTTCCTCTGCGTCTTTCAGCTCTGCGGCCTCTGCGTTCAATGTCATCCTGCATCTATTGAGTGGTTGTTTACCGACTACCGAGCGTCCCGAAAAGCCGGTCAGCCTTCGTCGCCCTGAATCGTGACGACCAGCCGCCGGGAACCACCGCGATCTCGATGCTCGCAAAGGTAGATTCCCTGCCAGGTTCCCAGACAAAGTCGCCCCCCGCTGATCGGAATGGTCACCGAGCTGCCGATCATCGAACTCTTCACATGAGCCGGCATGTCGTCCGGGCCTTCCAGCGTGTGTCGATAATTAAAGTCTTCCCGAGCGATTTCGTTAAACGCCAGCTCCAGATCGAGCGGCACGTCGGGATCAGCATTCTCGTTGATCGAAATCGACGCTGAGGTGTGCATGATAAAAACATGCATCAACCCCACCCGAATCCGAGCCAACTCCGGCACGGCCTCAACGACATGGTCCGTCACAATGTGAAACCCTCGTCGAACCGCCGGCAACCGAACCTCATGCTGATACCACGCCACGTGATGCTCCTGTCAGTCGTCCAGATTTCATCGTGAAAGCAGAAGTCTGTAACCTTTCGAAAAATCTTTGAACAGGAGACAGCAGAGGAAGCAGAGCCAGTGTCCAGTGCGAACTCTGTTTCCTCTGCTGTCTCCTGTTTAAAAATCGTACCGCCACCTCTCGTACCGTTACCTCAATTTGGAGAGTTGCAACGGCCCGTCAATGGCAGTAGCCCGAGCGGCAAAGTGACCTGCGTCTATTCGGAAACGGAGTCAAAGATGCTCGCCCACCAGCGACGGGAATCATTACGTCACTCCTGAAACCTGTGAAGTCTGTCGCCGGACGACGTTCGTTACTGACGTGCGATTTTTCGCAGTGGACGTTACAAAACTCGGCGTGGACGAGTGGCCGCGACCGAGTGAAACATCTTCGTCATGAACCGGTTCGTTGATTGGACCTTTCCGCTGCTCGCTTCTGGTAACTGTTGACCTGCAATCTGCCTGCCGAGGATAGACGTGTCTGACCAGTCTGCGACGATCATTTATACACACACTGACGAAGCTCCCGCTTTGGCGACGTACTCGCTTCTGCCGATCATTCGCGGGTTTGCGAAGACGGCGGGGATTGCGGTTGAGACTCGCGATATCTCACTCGCCGCGCGGATTCTTGCCAGTTTCCCCGAGAAACTGACCGACGAGCAGAAGCAGGCTGATGCTCTGGCAGAACTCGGCGAACTGGTCAAAACGCCGAACGCCAACATCATCAAACTTCCGAATATCAGCGCGTCGATCCCTCAGCTGGCGTCCGCGATTCAGGAATTGCAGGGACACGGCTTCGATATCCCGGATTTCCCCGGTGAGCCTTCAACCGACGAGGAAAACGAAATCCGCGGTCGCTACGCAAAGGTTCTTGGCAGCGCGGTGAATCCCGTGCTGCGGGAAGGGAACTCGGATCGCCGAGTCGCTGGGCCGGTCAAAGACTTCGCGAAGAAGCATCCGCATTCGA
>CALDJX010000564.1 GCA_937899075.1 uncultured Planctomyces sp.
ACGGATTCTATTATTGCTTCAGCGATAAGATTCCTGACCAGTTCGAGGAATTCAATTCGGTCCGCTTCTATTTCAATCTTCGGCCCGAAGGTGCTCCAACGCTGCTGCGAGAACTAAGCGGTCGCTTGAACCGATTTCAGGTGCCGTTCCGATTCAAGTGCCCGGTCTGTCCGTCACTCTTCGATCGACGTGATTCGGGAGTTCTCTATGTACCGTGGCGGTTCCTTCAAATCGCTTCCCGTTGCGTCGCAGAACTGCTGCCATCGGTTGAGGAATTCCTTGAAGACGACGTGCCGTTGTTTACGAAGCAGGTTCACCGTGGCGTGAGCATGGCGGAAGATCCTGGTGAACTTCGCAGCTTCGGCCAGTACCGTTGCGGGCTGATGGCGGAAGGGATCGTTGACGCCTGGCAGAGTGAGCAGGAAGAATCGACCGTCGTGCACTGCGAAGAAGCCATCGACCTGCGGTTTCAGAAAGCTGGAGTGACGCTTCAGCAACCGTGGCTGAACCCAGGGTCGCAAGACTTCCTTGAGTTGCCGCGCCGTGCTGAAACTTTCAGTTCAACGGTCGCTGTCCAGGAAATCAGACGTTCTGAATCCTCTGTCACCACGCGGCGAGAAACGGCGAAGCCTGAAGTTCGCAGCGTCGAGTTTCTTCAGGCGGCAGACCGCATTGGGTCGCAGATTTGTCGAGACGCGATGTGGTCCGGAGAACTCTGCAACTGGCTCGAATGGGAATCAGAACCGATTCGCGGAACGTGGTTGCCGGTTTACCGGGCGCTGGGATCGTCGCCGATGTTTCCGCTGAGCGGCGTGAGCCTTTACTCGGGCACGGCAGGCGTCTCGCTTTTTCTGGCACGGCTATTTCGATTTACCGGTGAGTCGCTGCATCGTGAAAGTGCGATCGGCTCGGCGAGACAGGTTCTCGACCAGGTGAAACTACTTTCGGAGAGGCCGTTTGAAAACGCATTGCCTACCGCTTTCTACACGGGATGGCTCGGGGCCGCGTGGGCGTTGACCGAAGTCGGGCGCGAGACAGGCTGCGACGAGCTGATCGAGTCGGGGATGCTGGAAGTAAAGAAGGTTGCCAGCGTGGATCCTCGAACGCCGCAGACCGACGTCATCAATGGCAGCGCTGGCTTGATCGTCGCACTGATTGATCTGGCCAACAGATTCGGATCCACAGATTTGGTCGACGTGGCTTTGCGGCATGGTGAGTTTCTGCTGAAGACTGCTCAGCAATCGGAAATCGGTTGGTCCTGGGAAACGCTGAGCGTGCCCGTTCACCACAACCTGACTGGCTACGGGCATGGTGTGTCGGGAATCGTGTGTGCGATGGCCGAGTTGTATCGAGTTACCTGCGACGAGCGTTTTGCAAACGCTGTGCAAGAAGGGTTGCGTTACGAGTCACACTACTTCAGCCCTGACGACGGAAACTGGCACGACCATCGGACCGATGTCGCTGCGGAAGACGAATCGGCATTTCAGTTTGGATGGTGTCACGGAGCGCCGGGCGTTGGCATGTCCAGACTGCGGCTGCTCGAACTGGGGTTCGATTCCAAATTGATTCGGCGAGACCTGCAGGCAGCGACGCAGACAACGTTGGCGAAGCTGTCGTATGAAAACGCGACCGGACAGAATGCGTTCTGCCTGTGCCACGGCCTGGCAGGTAACAGCGAGCTGCCACTGTTGCTCGCTGAAACGCAAGCAGTCGGATTGGAAACTGACCGGGATCAGCTACTGAGGCACGTTGACGAGGTGGCTCGAACCGGCATCGAGCTGTTCGACAAAACGGGGATGCCGTGGCCCTGCAACACGGCGGCGACAGGCGAAACACCGACGTTGTTCAACGGAATGTCCGGACTTGGGTACTTCTACCTCCGCGCGTTTTCGCCAGGCGATGTTCCGTCGGTGATGCTGCTCAGGCCGGCTTAGCTGCCCATTGAAAAACGGACATATCTTAATGCGACGTGTGCCACTGGCTCTGCCAGTGCTGGATTGCCTGCATTCGTCGATTCAAAAAGGCACTGGCAAAGCCAGTGGCACACTTTTTCAACAGGCTGTTAACTGAAGTCGCCCAGATGGAGTTCTACACCGACGAAGCTGAAGCCGCAGCGTCTTTTACAGTAGATTCCCAGCGACGTCGCGCGGCAGTGTTTCGACGGAGTCGACAGGTCGATAACCTTCCCGCAGTTTATGGATCGTCGGTACTGAGTGCCGATGATCGCTTTGAAAGTCGAACGGAGAATTATCAGCGATGAGTTACATCGAACATGTTCAAAGTCTCTACGAAATGAACCGCGAGCGGACGCTGGCAACTCTGAACGCCATCGCCGAAATGGATAATCCGCAGGAAGTTCTGGGCTGGCGACCGGGGCCAGGCAGGGCTCATATCGGCTGGCAGTTGATGCATGTTGCCGTGACCGAAGAAATGTTTGCTACGGAACGACTGATGCCAGGCACACAGCCGGGCATGGGCGAGCTGATCGGTCGGTTCAAAGGCGGCAGCACTCCGGACGACGACGTGCCCTCGGCGGTCGAGATTCGAGAAGCATTGGCAGCCAGTCGAGAACGACTGTTCGAGACATTCGGCAAGTTCTCAGATGCCGATCTCGAAAACGTCCCGGAGCCATTGCAGGAACGCGGCTGGACTCTGCGGAAGACTTTGCAAATTATTTGCTGGCACGAGGGCCATCATCAGGGGCAGGCTCACCTCACACTGAACCTGTACAAGGCCGCTCACTGACCGGTCTTCTGTTGAAAGCAACTCTCTCGTCATTCCGCGAGACCTCTCCGACCTCAGCGATTTGTTCTCTCAAAACTGGACATCCTCAACGTGGCTGAAAAACGCGACTTCGACGAGTTTCTGGAAAAGTTTCGGAAGCATCACGAGCTGATGACGGAAGAACTGCACAAGGTCATCATCGGCCAGGAAGCCGTCATCAATCAGATTCTGGCAGCGATCTTTACCGGCGGGCATTGCCTTCTGGTTGGCGTGCCCGGCCTGGCGAAGACGTTGATCGTCAGCACGATCGCAAGGATTCTGGACGTCGAGTTCAAGCGGATTCAGTTCACGCCGGACCTCATGCCGTCAGACATCACCGGCACCAACGTGCTCGACGAAAACGATGCCGGCCGTCGTGAGTTTCGTTTCGTCAAGGGGCCGGTGTTTACCAACATTCTGCTGGCCGACGAAATCAACCGAACGCCGCCGAAGACACAGGCTGCGTTGTTGCAGTCGATGCAGGAGCACGAGGTCACCGTCGGGCAGACGACCTACGACTTGCCGGATCCGTTTTTCGTTATCGCCACGCAGAACCCGATCGAGCAGGAAGGGACGTACCCGCTGCCGGAAGCGCAGCTCGACCGGTTCATGTTCAACGTGAAGGTCGACTACCCAACGTTCGAAGAAGAAGAGCGAGTCCTTGAATCCACCTCGCGCGGTGAGAAGCCGGAAGTCCGCAAAGTTCTGACCGCCAAGTCGATCGTCTTTCTGCAGAAGCAGATCGGGCAGATCGAAGTCGCGCCGATGACGATCAACTATGTCGCCAGCCTGGTGCGAGCTACTCGGCCGAAAGACGAACTCGCTCCGAAGTTCATTCAGGATCTGATCGACTGGGGAGCCGGTCCGCGAGCCGGGCAGTATCTCATCGCGGGTGGACGGGCGATGGCGGCGATGGATGGCCGACCTGTCGTTTCGCTGGAGGACATCCGCAAAGTGGCGATTCCCGTCCTGCGGCATCGAATCGCGCCGAACTTTCAGGCTCAGGCGGAAGGTTACACGCCCGAATCCATCATCGAACGACTGATCAAGGAAGTTCCCGAGCCAAAGATTCGCAAGTACGAATAGTCATTCGCTATCCTGTTTGGTTCGAATCCCGACTGGTCTAATTGGACAGCGCCACTTTCCTCCATAACACCGTGATTTGCCGTGTCAATTAGCCGTTTGGGCGTTAGCCCCGGTTCTTGCCATATTCCGCGTAAAAACCGGGGCTAACGCCCAAACGGCTCATGAAAAGTGGCTCTGTCCAACTAATCTGCGTCGGGACATGCTCGAAACAACATTCACTCCAAAGCCGTCATTCCCGCGCAGGCGGGAAACCAATTCTTCCTGGTTTCCCGCCTGCGCGGGAATGACGAAGATCGTCGCTGCATGAGATTTCAACAATCAAACCGCACTCCTTACCTCAACCGAGGCGACCAGAAGCGTCTGCTGGTTCTGGTCGGGATGATTGCGATGATCGTGTTCTCGATCGAGTTTGCGGCGCGGCCGAGTTCGTGGTACTGGCTGACCGGTCGACCTGCCGACGCCGAGCCGGATGACAAAAAACGCGAAGTGCCGCCGGCATCGACCGAGAAGGTTGATTTTCGTCCCGACATGAAAGAGACGTCGCTGGGTCCGCAGGTAATTCGCGTGGTGGGCGACCACACTCCGGCCGACGCCGATCGTTACAAACCGACCAGCGGTGCGTCCCAGCCGGCTGACACAAAAGAGCACGAACTCAAACTGGCTCCCGAGCTGACGGCGCTGATCAAGGATAACGCCGTCGGGATTCGCGAGTCCGAGCGGGAGTTGTACTACTACCTGCTGGCCAAGACTCGCGATGTGCCGCCCAACGACCTTGCAGAAGTAGCTCGACCGAGCATCGCCTTCGCCGTCTTGATGAACGAGTCGAAAGATCTGCTCGGTGAGATCATCACGGTGAAGGGCCAGTTGCGTCGCCTGACGGCGCTGCCTGCCGGGAAGAACGAGTTCGGCATTGAAACCCTGTGGGAAGGCTGGCTGTTCAACGCGGACTCAGGTCTGAATCCGTACTGCATCCGCATGACGAGCCTCCCTGAAGGAATTCCCACCGGCCAGGAACTCGGCTCAGGGATCGTGGTGAAAGTCACCGGCTACTTCCTGAAGAGATACGGCTACCCGGCTCAGCAGGATCGACTGCACGTGGCCCCGTTGATCCTGGCGAAGAGCGTCCGTTGGTACGAGAAACGCCCGTCGTCCGTCCCCGATGACATGGGCATTGTGCCCTACGTTCTGGGATTCTCGGGATTTATCGCCGTCACGATTTCGATCCTGCTCTTCCGCTTCCGCAGCAGCGACCGCGAGTTCGAAAAGAAGCACCTCCGCCGCCTGACCGCCGCCCCCGCAGGAGCCATCGCCGCCATCGACGATCTCCCAACGTTCGAACTCGAAGACTCTCTCCGCCAACTCTCCGTCGAACACGCATCGTCAATCGAAATCGATGAGGCTGGATCCGACGAGGATGACCGGCCTGATGAGCAGGACGCAGTTGAGCAGGACACAGTTGAGCGATGACAGGCTTCAGGTCCCCCAACGGGAAGCATGGCCGACGCCGCCCCTCGACGGAACCAACAGCGCCGGCGTGATCAGACGGTTCTGATGGCAGAGCCCGTGTTCGATGAAGTGGAAAGGCGTGTTCGGCATGGATGCCAAACCTCTGCGCCCATGCTGTTGGGCGACCAGTTGATGGAGTCCGATCAACGGTCTGCCCAGAAGCGAGGTTTTCGAGACGTGTGGGCGACGGCGATGACGACCCAGTGGTCTGTGGTTTTCCGAAAGATCAGTTGATATGGAAAACGTCGCATCAGATAGAAGTGGTGGCTTTCGTCGCACCGAGGGAATCGGTCGGGATCCTCGAAAATCGTCTGGATCGCCAGATCGAATTCGGCATCGAAGCCCTCGGCAGTGTAGATGTCACGATTGGCATACCAGTTGAGTGCTTCGGCGTACTCCAGTTCGGCTGCCGAACTGATGAGCAGTTCAACCATCGAGGCCGGCCTCGCGACGAGCACGCTGTCTAACTTCGGACCACGGCGAAGCGGTCATCTCGCCGTTGTCGTAAGCGTCACTGCGACGTTGGACTTCCGACATCCAATCATCGCCAGGGGGCGTCCAGTCGTCAGCGGAGACGGTGTCCCACAACGCTGCAATGATCAGCGCGCGGTCACCAGACGGCAGGGCCTGCGCCGCGTCCAGAATTTCCTGAACCGTAGTCATGTATCACCTCCTGAGGTCGCCTAACGGGTTGTGTGGCCGACGCCGCCCCTCAACGAAGCGGAAAACGTTGGCCAACCAGACGATTATACAACGAGAGGCTGCTCGGAATGAAGAAGGAAGGCGTTTGCGGCATGGATGCCGCAACGCTGCGGCCACGCATTGTTGGGCGGCCGACTCACCGGCAATCGCCGATTTCAGAACGACCAAAGCCGGACACGATTGCGACCGCCACAGTGAGGACAGATTTCACCTGTGTGCGGAGCAACGCCAGCCCGGCGGCACAGCGAGCGACAATTGAATGCCTGACGAAGCGTGAACGCTGAGATGAAGAGCGCGAACCAGCGCCACGCGCCGAGGTTAACCGCAAAGAGAATTGCGGTGGCGAGCGTGAACACGGCAGCGACAACAAGAAACACGCCGGGGGATTCAAAGCCGCCGGGATAAGTCGCGCAACAATTTGCCGCGTACTTTTCGTGACAGTGACAACAACGCACAACACTAACGAGCTAAGCCCGCCCAACAGGGTTATCAATGACAGCCCTGTCGTTTATGCAGGGCACGAGATTTAGAGAATCCCGTAGAACTGGTCATAAGTCAAGTCGAACAGTTGGCGCCTTGAGACGCTCTGAGCCGCTTTTGACAAACGAAAACAGACCGTCGCCTTTCCAGGGGAGAGATGGCGATCAGTCGGCTTCAGCCGACTCTCAGTTGCCACCGGCTTCAGCCGGTGGTGCATGGACTCTGTACGAACCGCGGAGCCGGCTTCAGCCGGACTTCTCGTCACGGATTTATCGATTGGCTGAAGCCATGTGGGGAAGTCCGGCTAAAGCCGGCTTATCGACAACGAAAACTTTGATAACCACCAGCTAAAGCTGGTGGCAAAACTGAGATGACTGAAGCGGAATAATCTGGTGTTCGCCCCCGGAATTGAGACTGTCAGAAAAATACATTACAGAGTGAGCAGCGCAACATTGAAATCTGGTGGGAAGAACGGCTCGGCGTGCAACGCTTACGCAGAATGCGAGGGATGCTGCCAATCCGAAAGGTTACTTCATGGCCAAGCATCGTCGTGACAGCTCAGGATGAAGCAAGTCGTAAGTTGCCGGTTCCTGAATGCGATGCCGTTGCTCGGAAGGATTGATTGAGCAAGCAAATTGCACCGATTATCCTTTCTCGTCTTTGGGAGCTTGTGAATGTCGCCACGGGTCGTGATAAGCCTTTGAGTGACTCACCTTGTGGCTGACTACAGAAAGACGATGGAAAAGGGACGATGCACGCGGATATTCAACAGACAAAAGATAAGGTCCTGGAAAAGGCGGACCTGATACAGCGGCTGAATGCTGAGCTTGGGAAAGCGATTATTGGGCAGGAAGAGATGATCTCGCGGTTGCTGATCGGGTTGCTGACCGGCGGGCATGTGCTGCTGGAAGGTGTGCCGGGCCTCGCGAAAACGACGGCGATTACGGCGTTGTCCAAAGCGCTTTCGGTCGGGTTTCAGAGGATTCAGTTTACGCCCGACCTCCTGCCGGCGGACCTTGTCGGAACGATGATCTACGCTCCGGCCGATGGCACGTTTAAGACTCGCAAAGGGCCGATCTTTTCGAACCTGATTCTGGCCGACGAGATCAACCGCGCTCCGTCGAAGGTTCAGTCGGCTTTGCTCGAAGCCATGCAGGAGCGGCAGGTCACGATCGGCGACGAGACGTTTCCGCTGGAGAAGCCGTTCCTCGTCCTGGCGACTCAGAATCCTATCGAGCAAGAAGGCACGTACCCGCTGCCGGAAGCTCAGGTCGACCGCTTCATGCTCAAGGTAAAGATCACCTATCCGAAGCCGGAAGAGGAACGCAAAGTTCTGGACATGGCGTTGGATGATGCGGCGCGTCCTGTCCAGAAAGTTCTGACGCCGCAGGACATCTTCGACATGCAGGACGTCGTTCGCATGATTTACATCGATGACCAGGTGAAGGATTACATCGTGTCCGTCGTGCGTGCGACTCGCGAACCGGCTGAGTTCAAGCTGGCGAAGGTCGCTCCGCTGATCGACTTCGGCGCCTCACCGCGAGCGACAATTTTCCTGGGAGTTGGTGCTCGAGCCAACGCGTTCCTCAACGGTCGTGCTTATGTCACGCCTCAGGATGTGAAGGACGTCGCGTACGACATTCTTCGACATCGAGTCGTCCTGACGTACGAAGCAGAAGCCGAGGAGATGACCAGCGAGGACATCATCCGAGAGATCCTCGCCGCGGTGCCGGTGCCGTAGCCTCTGCTGAAATGTCTGGAACGCTAATCTTCGCTAATAGTCACTTATCAGCAAAGCTTGAGCATTTTGCATTGCCGCTTGAACGCTGTTGTACGGCTTTCAACCTTCGCAGCGACATTAGCGTCAATTGGTACTTATTAGTGTTCCTCATCGTCTGATCACAAGAAAGACCTTTGCCGTAGTCATGCCCGAAGTCGCCGAGATCATTCGAAAAGTGCAGCGGATTCAGATCGTTGCGAACAGGTCAGTCAATGATCTGCTCGCCGGTCAGTATCGCAGCACGTTTCGTGGGCGAGGGATGGAGTTCGACGAGGTTCGCGAATACCAGCCCGGCGACGAGATTCGCACGATCGATTGGAACGTCACTGCTCGGACAGGCACGCCGTTTATTAAACGGTACTGCGAAGAGCGAGAGCTGACCGCGCTGTTTCTGCTCGACGTGTCGGCTTCTGGAGCGTTCGGGACGGGAGATCAGTCCAAGCTTGACGTGATGGTTGAGATGGTCGCCCTCCTGATGTTTTCGGCGTTGAAGAACAACGACAAAGTCGGGCTGTTGTTGTTTGCTGACGACGTGCAGAGTTTCTTTCCGCCGAGAAAAGGAAAGTCGAACGTCCTGAGGTTGATTCGTGAAATGGTTGCGGCGGAACCGGTGGAGCGGGAAACAAGTCTGGATGCGGCTCTGCAGTTTCTGAATCGAGTGCAGAAACGGCAAAGCGTCGTGTTCCTGATCAGCGATTTTCAGACAGAGGCGTCACGACAGGCTCTGGCGGTTTCGAACGGCCGGCACGATCTGGTTGGCATTACGGTTTCGGATCCGCGCGAGCAGGAACTGCCGGATGTTGGCTTCATCAAATTCCGTGATGCCGAGACCGGCGAGATCGTCGAAGTCGATACTCGGAACCCTCGCGTGCGGGAGATGTTTCAGCGGCAGGCCGCCAGCCGAGCCGAGGATGTTTCGCAGGGGCTGCGCCGAGCCGGTGTCGACGAGCTGGCGGTCAGCACTCACATTCCGTACGCGACGAGCCTCCGACGCTTCTTCGACAACCGGGAGAGACGGAACCGGTGACGTGATGGGGAACGCTAATAAGCACTGATTTTTACTAAAAGATGACGATGACATCAGCGTTTATTAGTGCTGATCAGGGTTCCGAAATTTCAGAGATTCTTAAAACCTTGCGACAAACGATGCCTGATAGATCGCGACTGAAATCGAACAAGCGTCTGCTTGAACCTGATTATCGACCACCGGTGGTGAGTCGACGGTTGGCGTTCGCGCTTCGGCGAGTTTCGGAAATTCAATTTGCTCTGACATTGGTTTTCATCCTGACCGCTGGCTGCGATCGACAAGCGGATCATCTGAATGCTGATCGTGAAGTTGACGCTTCGGCCAGCCTTAGCACCGAAGTAGAACGTGGGCCGGTAAAGGTCACCGTTGAAGTCTCGCCTGAAAAGCCGCGGCTTTCGGACGAGCCGCGGCTCACACTGACGATTCGGTCAGAACCCGGCGTTCGTATTGAGAAGCCGCCGTTCGGACAGGCGATGGGTGACTTTGTCATTCGAGACTTTCACGAGCCTGTCCCTGATGTCGACGGCGGCGCGGAAGTTATTCAGCAGGTTTATACGCTGGAGCCGACTCGGGCCGGCAAGCTGACGATTGCTCCGATCGTAATCCGTTTTCACGATGAGCGTGACAACGGCGACAAGCAGGAGCACACGATTGAGTCGGAAGCCCTGACCGTCGAAGTCAGTTCCATATTCGGTGATGACGTTCCGTCGCTGGCTGATCTTCGGCCTGCCGCCGATCCCGTTGAGTTGCCAGTCAATTATGCGTCGAACTGGCTTTGGATTTGCGCGGGTATCGGTGCGTTGCTGGTTGCTGCCATCGTTGTGTGGCGAATTCGCCGCGGACGAACACTTGGCGAGCGGCAGCTTTCTCCGCAGGAACTGGCTGAGCTGGAGCTTGGTCGGATCGTCGAGAACAAGCTGGCGGAGTCCGACGTCAAGGCGTTCTACGTTGAACTGACCGCGGTCGTGCGACGGTACATTGAACGCTCGACCGGAGTGAACGCTCCGGATTTGACGACCGAAGAGTTTCTGCGACAGATTGTTGACGACGCGATCTTTGCCGACGACGAACAGGTGCGGCTGAGAAGTTTTCTGGAAGCCGCGGACCTTGTGAAGTTTGCCGCGTTCGAGCCCGAGGCATCGGATATCAAATCGAGTATCGAACGTGCCAGGATGTTCATTCAGCTTCAACGCGAAACCTCGCCGGAGTTCGCCGCATGAACTCGTTCCGGTTTCAGGATCCTATTTGGTTGCTGCTGTTGATCCCGGTCGTTGGATTCGGCTTTCTATCCATGCGCCGTGGACGACGGTCGGCCGTGCTTTACTCCAACGTCGGACTACTCAAGGGGCTGCCGGTCACCTTTGCACAACGCTGTAAAAGATTTCTGCCGTGGCTGAAAATCGGCGGCATGACAGTGATCGTTCTCGCCCTCGCGCGACCGCAGTCGGGCCGGGAAGAGTTTCGTGTTCGCACGGAAGGAATCGCTATCGAGATGTGCATCGACCGGTCAGGCTCGATGCGGGCTCTGGACTTTCCGATTGACGGGGAACGGGTCAACCGCCTGGCCGCTGTGAAGCAGGTGTTTCGGCAGTTCGTTGCGGGCGAAGGAGATTTCGACGGGCGGCCGGATGACCTGATCGGGCTCGTCGTGTTCGGTGGTTTTGCGGATGCGAAGTGTCCGCCGACACTCGACCACGGAGCGCTGCTCGACATTCTCGACACGGTGGAAATTCCGGAGCCGGTTGTGGACAAGCAAGGCCGCATCATCAATGAGCGACTTTGGCAGGAAGAGCAGCAGACGGCGATTGGTGACGCGATTGCCGTGGGCGTCGATCGGCTGAAAGATTTGAAGTCGAAGAGCCGAGTGATCGTCCTGCTGTCGGATGGCGAAAGCACGGCGGGCGTTGTTCAGCCGGAAGAAGCGGCAGCCGCGGCGGCGGAGTTCGGAATCCGCATCTATTCGATCGGAGTCGGAACGACAGGCATGGCGCCGTATCCGACGACTGATGCGTTTGGGCGAACAGTTTTGCAGGCTCAACCGGTAAGACTCGATGAAGAAACCCTCAAGATGCTGTCCGACAAAACGGGCGGACGTTATTTCAATGCTCAGGATACTGAAGCTTTGACTGAGGTTTACGCGGAGATCGACCGTCTTGAGAAAACAGAAACCGAGGGGCGTCTTTACACCGAATACCGAGAGATATTTCAATGGTTGATGCTGCCTGGCCTGGCGTGTGTCGTTCTGCAGACCATGTTGACGGCGACGCGGTTTCGAGGATTGCCGTGATGAATTCATGAAGAAGGAACACTAATCGACGCTAACGATCACTAATAATTATTAGCGGAGATTAGTGTTTATCAGCGTTCCGTTTTTTGATTCTTGTTCTGAGTCTGTGATGGTTTGGGAAACGCCGACATTTCTGTTTGCACTCTGGCTTGCTCCGCTGATTGGCGGTGCGATCGTCTACGCACATCGCAAGAGAATGGCGACGGCGGCTAAGTTCGCCGCCCCAGCGATGGTCGGTCGGTTGATGCCGGCGTTCGAGTCCGGTCGTGTCTGGGCAAAGACGATTGCCATGACGCTGGCTGTCGCGTTTTTGATTGTGGCTTGCGCCCGGCCGCGATTTGGAGTCTTCTTTGAAGAAGTGTCGGGCCGAGGTGTGGATCTCTTCGTTCTACTGGATGTGTCGCGGTCGATGCTGGCCGAGGACGTTGCTCCGAACCGCCTGGAACGAGCAAAGTCTGACATTGTCGATCTGCTGCAGAAGCTTGAGGGCGACCGCGTTGGCTTAATCGCTTTTGCCGGGGCACCGGTTGAGCTGGTTCCGCTGACGACGGATCAAGGTTTCTTCCGGATGGTCCTGGACGATGTCGATCCTGACAGTGCACCTCGCGGCGGAAGTCTAATTGGCGACGCCATTCGCAAGGCGATGGAAGCGATGGAAGAACGCCAGGATCGTGACCAGGTAATCGTGTTGATTACCGACGGCGAGGACCACGATTCGTTCCCTGCCGAAGCGGCCCGGCAGGCTGCGGATCGGAACATTCGAATCATCAGCGTCGGACTGGGTGATCCGGGCGAGGGGGCTCGGATTCCGAAGCGAGCCGAAGATGGCAGCCTGGTCTTCACGAAACATGATGGCCAGGAAGTCTGGTCGAAGATGGACGAGTCGTTGCTGAAAGAGATCGCTCTGGCGACGTCGGGAGCGTACGTTCCGGCGAGAACGACCGCGTACGATCTCGGTCAGATTTATGACGAACACCTGGCAAAGCTGACTCGCGGCGAGTTTCAGTCTGAGAAGCGAAAAAGATATCGGGAGCAGTTCCAACTTTTCGGAGGGCTCGGCCTGGCTTTCCTGCTGATCGAAATACTGATCCCTCGGGTCAATGCTCGCCGCGTAAAAGATGCTGAGGTGCTGGCATGAATTGTTCATCCTTAAAAGCAAGACTTCCCGCAGTCATGTTGCTGGTCAGCGTTGTCGCGTCGCTCGGGTTTAATCCGGCGTCGACGGCGGTGGAGAAGGTTCGAGAAGGCATTCGCTACTTTGTCGACGGCGAGTTTGAGTCTGCGGACAAGTCCTTTGTCGAAGCCGATAAGGCTGAACCAGAGAATGCCACGATTGCGTTTGACCGAGCGTGTGCATTGGCGGCGGCGGGCGATCCGGAAAAGGTGGAAGAAGCACGGACTCTATTCCGGAATGCGGCGTTGGCGCGCGACGTCGGTCTGGCGGGACGGGCTCATTACAACCTGGGAACGCTTGCGGCCGAGCAGGGCAGGGCGACTCTTGGTGAGAATCCTGTCGAAGCTGCTCCGGAGAAACGGGAAGAAGGTGTGTCTCAACTTCTGGCCGCGGTGGGGCATTATCGTGATTGCCTGAAGCTCGATCGGGACCATGCGAACGCGCGGCACAATTTGGAGTTGATTCGGCTCTTCATCAAACACATTCAGGATCAGTGGGAAAAACGCGATCGTGAGAAAGCCCGTGAAGAGAAAGGGTTGCTCGAGTTTCTGGCCATGATCGAGCAACGGCAGACTGAGCTGCGTTCGGCAGTGTCGGTACTCAGTGACGAACAGAATTCACCGCAGCGGCGACAGGCGGCTGCGGAATTGTCGGACTCGCAGATGGAGCTTCGCGACGAGATCGAGCCACTGAAAGCAAAGATCGCCGAGGAGATTGCGGCGGCTCAACAAGCGAGTGGCGGCAACGGTGCTGCTCAGGATCCTGGTCGGTCCAGTCAGATGGCGCAGGCTCAGGCGTTGCTTCAGAAGATCGGTGACGAAGCAGGCTCGAAGATGGAAGCAGCGGCTTCAGAGATTAGGGATGCAGCATTTGACGATGCGAGAACCAGTCAGTTGGAGACGCTTGATCGGCTCAACGAAATTTACATGGCTCTCGCACCGTTCACGAATGTCCTTCAACGAGCGATCAAGCAACAGGAACAGTTGACTGGATCGTCTGAGACCTTGACAGGATTTGACGAACAGCCAGCGGGGCAGCGCCCGTCTGACGCCGGAGCCTCGGCCGGAACGGAGAATGAGAAGGAAGTTCTGGAGCCGGTCGAAATTTTGATTTCAGACAACGAGTATTCAGAGCTTGCCCAGCAGCAGTCACGTGTGAAGGACTGGAGTCGGATGCTCAGCCTGAAAGCTCAGGCGGAATTGCCTCAGGTCGATGCACAGTTGCAGGCGGCTCAGGCTCAAAGTGAAGCTGAAGCTGAAGCGGGCGACGGGGGAACTGCGCCAGCACCGACAAAAGACGACGGCAGCAGGGATGATGAAGGCTCGGCGGATCCGAATGCGAAGTCAGCTGCCGAAGACGCTCTTGCTCAACTTGAAAGGATGAAGGCTTCGCTGGAAAAGGCGATCGAGTTAGCTCCGAAGGCGGAGGAACATGCACGCGCAGCGGCCGACAGTCTTGAAAACGCTGAGTTGGTAAAGGCGTTGCCGGATCAGCAACAGGCTTTGAAGCTGCTTCGCGAGATTGCTGAGCCGCTCAAGAAGGACGACCAGCAGCAGGGAGACGACCAGCAGAATCAGGACCAGAAGAATCAGGACCAGAAGAATGACGACGGCGACAAGGGTGACCAGAATCAGCAGTCGCAGAATGACCAACAGCAGAATAAATCGGATCAGCAGAACCAGCAGGATCAACAGCAGAAGGGGCGGTCGCAGCGTGAGCGAGCGATGTCAGCGTTACGGCGGGCACGAGAACGGGAGCGTGAACATCGCGACCTGCAGAAACAGCTTCAGCAATTGATCGGTGGTCGAATTCGCGTCGACCGAGACTGGTGACGGAACACTGATAAACACTGATCGGCTCTAATTTACGACT
>CALDJX010000565.1 GCA_937899075.1 uncultured Planctomyces sp.
GATTGACGGCAGGCAGGTCACCAGATCTGAATGCCTGACGAATGGAATCTTCCGGCGTCAGCTTGTCAGCTCGCGATTCGTTGGCAAGTTGAGACTCACAACGCACGATCAACTCAGCTGCCCACTGTCGCTGTTGCGGGGTGCTGGCCCTGGACCGGTCACCCAGTCGTTCTGAAAACTCGATTGCCGTGGCAGGCTCATGCAAACCTTCCAGGCCGCGAGCAACCCGGATCAACTGTTGCCCGGATAGCTGATCGCTGTCGACAAGCTGCCGCAAGTGATAAATGGCACGGTACTGATCGAGCAATGAGTGCCTCTGCGTGTGACGAAAGACTCGTTGCGAGATTTCGAAATGGCACAAGGCTGATAGATCGTCGCCCCGATCGGTTTCGTCCGGCATGACCCGGAGCGCCGCGTAGGGAAGCCTTATCGCAAGCAACACTCGCGCAACCTTTCTGCGAGCGCCGCTTACGACGAGCACGTTTCCATAGGAACCATCGAATTGCGGACTCGGCCATTCAAGCTCGGAAAGCACTTGTGATGCCTTTCGAATCTGGCTGGCATTTTTCGCGTCATCAGAAGCGGCAAGAATCGTGCGGTGGCTATCGATGCCAACGACAGTCCAGTCCGGGCTTACCGACAGCCGACGAATGCCGTCCAGATCCGACGAATCCACAACCAACAGAGTTGGTTTCCATTGATTCGTCCATTGCCTGTATCCGCCCCAGGTACCATCTGAGCGAAGATATCTGGAACTGCGAAACTCGCTCAGGTCACGGCAAACGAGCTGATAATTTTGGTACTCGGCAGCGAAGAGGTCCCACCGATCATTGACGATCAGGCTGAACGATTTACGGAGCCGCTCCGTCTGCCATCGCGAGGAAAACTCGGGCTGCATCAGCATGACGCGTCCAGACGTGTCCCATAGAGTTGGGTCGACAAATTGCCGCGGCCAGCGACCCGTGAAAACAAACGAACGGACGCTTTCAAATTGCGGCGTAAGACTCAACAGGACAATCGGAACAAGGCTCCAACGTAACAGTCGACCGTACCGAAACGTGGGGCAATTCGCCGGTGTGTAGTCCGTGCAACTGACGACACCGAGCAACGACACCCAGTGGTAATTCCGGCAGGTAAGCGTCAACAAACTGAAAACCAACAACGCAAGCAGTTGTATGGCGTTACGAAATTCACTGGTCCAGGCCAGGTACCATGAGTAACTGACGACAAGAACTGTCAGCCCAAACGGAATCCACTCAACGAAACTCTCACGTGACACGGGCATCATCGACATGTAATTCTCAGCGACACCCAACCAGGTCACCGGACGCATGAACGCCGCAGCGAAACCGGGCGAGCCGATTGTCCCGAGACCACAAACGATCACGACACCGACCAGAGCTGCCGCAACACGCTGGCTCGTGAGACGACCTGTGAATTGTCTTAACCAACCGACGAGTAGGAAAAACAGCACGGCACTGAAGTCCACGCAGAGCGTCACGGCAGCGACTGACGCGATTGCAAAGCCAACAGACTGGCCGCGAGACCAGCGAACGGAAGGCGAACGCGTCAGAAAACTGGCCGCGCCAAATACGACTCCCGCCGTCGCCAGATCGACACTTCGAATTTGAAGAGACAATGCCGCCAGGATGATGGGTTCTATTCCGGACTCGGAAGTCCCCGCTCGTTCATCCCGAAAACGATCCCGCAGGAATCGCGCAATCAGAAACGAAATGACGGCGGCGTATAACCAGTAGGGGCATTCCGCGAGCGGCTGCAACATGGACAGCCGAAGGATTGGCGGGTTCCAGGCCCAGTCCGGGGTGAGTACAGAATCTGCGGGAGCAGGCAACACTCGAACCATTTGAAACGGTCCGCCCTGAGCAACGCTCAGCAACATCACGAAAGAAAGTAACCAGTGCCACCGACGAATTCCTGACGTCGACTCATTGGCACCAGTGATCTCGGAAGAATTCCGAACCTTGTGACCGCCTTGTTTTCGAGCCATCAACGCACCCGAATCCAATGATCTGAAAACCGAACAGGGGCGTCGGAACCAACCTTAGGCATGTGGCACTGCAAACAGTTTTCAGTCTCGCTCGCTCCACACAAAGTATCGTTGGTATTCGAACTGTCGTGGCACTGCAAACATTGCCAGTCACCGAGTGAATCCTGAACGTCCAGAGGAAGATGCGGGTCGTGGCAGGTCGTGCAGGTCATCGTCCTTGACGCTGTAAAACACTTTGACCGAACCAGACCGACAGGCTGAAAGCGGGCGAGGTCTGGATCATCGGGTCGGATTTCGGCCGCACCTGTTTCCTCGGGTCGCCGGTGACATTGAGCGCATCGATTCACCGCTTCAACAGGCGATGCCGTCTTCCAGAAATCGTCATGAACGGCACCTTCACTGGCGACGTGTTCGCCACGTAGTCCGTGGCAGCGCTGGCAGTTGACGCCGGTCTCAATGTCTTCGAGGCGAAGCCGTCCATCGTCGATGGCAAGATAGCTGGAATGGCAAGCGAAGCATCGTCGGGCCTTCGATTGGTCGTACAACACGCCAAACGGTCCGAGATGCGTCGCGAAATGCTTACCCGGTTGTCCCGGCGTGATGTCGAAGCCGTCGATGTCACGAAACCAGGTCCATCGAAACTCCAGCAGGTCGGTGGCGCCCTGGCTGTCACTGAGTGTCGCGACCCAGGTTCGAGCATGACGGCCCGATCCAAAACACCAGTCAAGCGAAATCTGGCTGGCGCTGTCGCCTGACGAATTCTCGGCGCGAGGAAGCGCAGCCTGGAGATTCACAACCGTGCCTTCTGTGCCGGCCGGATCGCACTGTTCAAAATTCGCGAGTAATTCCAGAGACTCTGTCGATGTTGATCGCCTCAGTGCATTCGCATGGCCGGTCGCATGAAACTGCTCTGCCTGGACATGACAGTCAATACAGTTTTTTTCATCAGCCCGGCCATCGACGACCTGCAACAGATCGATCGGCAATGTGTCGACTGATGGCGATACGAAAAAACTCACGCTGGTCCATTGGAGCAGCGTGAGTGTCATCAAAAAAACAATGCAGATTGTCAGGAACCACCTGCCACTTGAAGGGAGCCACTGTCGAACCTGTTCAGTCAATCCGGGCACCGAATTCTCAAGGCACTATGATCTTCGTTATTCTTCGCTGGCGTTTTGCAGCTCCATTTCAGTCGCTTCTTCCTCAGGGGACAATTCTGCAGTCGAACTCTCTGTCTCCGGGCCTTCAGGCACCATATCAGGAGTTCCACCGCAACCGATGAGAAACAGACAAAACAACATCATTACACTAAGCAGAATTCGCATCGTTACACCTGGTCGAATAGTGATGAGCCAGTGGTTGACTGGCGTTGAAAAACTCATCGCACAAGAGAAGCACTGCCGGAAACCTGACGTTTCCGGCAGTGCAAATAAATCGTATTCGAAAGCAGCTTAGAAGACACCGCCATTGTCTTCTTCGCCGTCGATAGAGCCTGCACCGACCCAGACTCCGTGATCAATGTTGTCGTTGGCAAAGAACACGGCACCATCAGCCATCAGGACGTGAGCACCGCCGACGTGGTAGCTGGATGCATTCTTGATTCGAATGTCGGTCGTTGAAGCGTCATTGTCACAGTTGACGGTCTTGTACGTGCCATCATCGCTCCCAGAGTTTGGCGGCATCAGTGTGTTGAACCACGGTCCCCGGAACACGGCACCAGAAGCCCACCATCGGTTGGCTTCGTCATCTTCGTTCTGATTTGAAGCGGGGGCACCTGCAACACAGCTATTGAAGTAGGTCTGAATCATTGCAAGATTTGCGGGAGAATTGCTCCACTCTCTGGTGTTGCCCGTCCCGATTGCCCCTGACAGGTCGCCAGCGCCGGAGTTACGTTTACCCGCCGCCTTTTGACCGTTGCCGACTCCGATCACGCCTTCACCCGCAAGAATTGTATTGCTGGTGCCATCACTGAAGTCTCGAAAACGTTTAGATGACGAACGCGAAAACGGCCCTGGACCATTCTTGCGATCCCAGTTGGACACGGGCCCTGCCGACAGCATGTAGCTTGTTGGCGCAGAATCTCCGGTCCATTTACGAGTACCTGGATCACTCGGGCACAGCAGGGCGACAAGCAGTGTCGTCGACACATCACGATTGCGGTCGGGAGCAGTGCCTACTGTCGATCCCCAGCGCCAATTGAAATTGGCAGACTCATACAGCGGAGCCTGATCCATGAACGGCAGCAACATCGAAATGCCGCTCCAGCCGTTCCAGCATTGATCGGCGTTGTTGCCATTATCGTTCTTGACGCAGCCAACTTCATTTCCGGGGAACACTGAGTGAACGTCGTGGTAGTTGTGCAGCGAGATTCCCAATTGCTTGAGTTTGCTCTTGCATTCTGCTCGGCGGGCAGCCTCGCGAGCCTGTTGGACGGCAGGTAAAAGCAGGGCGACGAGGATAGCGATGATCGCGATGACCACCAGCAGCTCGATCAGCGTAAAACCGCGACGGCGTTTGAGAAATGTTTGTGGTGTCATGAGACGCGCCTCTCCTGAAAAGGAAGAAATGAGAACCCTCGCCAGAATTGGGAGGATGCAATGGGGCTGCCCCGAGAAGTGGATCGGTGGAAAAGAAATCCCTGACACAACAGGGGTCGGCGGCTCAATAAGTAAAGCAAGCCTTACGACAATCCACTTAAACGCGAGACCGGCAGCAGGGACTGAGCTAACATGATCGCCCGAGTTTGGCGATTTGTCAACTGCGCTGGTCAGGACTCTTCTCAGAAAATGGCGCTAAAACACGGAAATCTATCTCATTATTCCGTTCGGGTTAACGATTTCTGGCAGATCGGTTGCCCAGTGAACACGGAACGGAAGCAGCGACCAGCCTGGGAAACGATAGGTCGTTTTCTCTTGCACGGCCGAATTCGCAGGGAAATGCTTCGAAGAGCGGGTTTCTCGAAGCTGCGATGAGCTCTGTGCCTTTGCTGAGGAATAGTCCCGAAACAACTTCCCGATTCCTATTCTCGAAACAGGGTGCCACTGCTGGCTTGCCCAGCAGTGTTTCAGTGCCGTTTTTCGCACTGCTGGGCAAGCCAGCAGTGGCACCCAAAATCATGAATTTGTTTCGGGACAAATCCTGAGTGAACGATTGAGCGACTCTTGAAGTTACCGTTCACGGGGCAAACCTTCGACCTCTTTCAGTCGCTGGTCTTCGTCAGGTCGTCCGACGATGCGTCATCCAGGAACGAAACAAAAAACTCACGCGGTTCCACCGGAACAGCGTGAGTGTCATCACGTTTGAAAACAGCATTGCCTGAAATGACTTGCCGCTTGTCACGGTTGATAAGTCACTCCTGGGCAGGGAGCTGTCAAGACGCTACAGCTTTGACTAATCGCGTCTGGCGTTTTGGAGTTCCATCTCCGTCGCTGTTTCTTCAGGAGTCATTTCTGCAGTCGAGGACTTATTCTCCGGCCCTTCTGGGACCATGTCGGAAGATCCACCGCAGCCTGAAAGTAGAAACAGTGAGAACAGCATGGTTGCACTAATCAGAATTCGCATCGGTATACCTGGTGACGAGCTGAAAGCCAACGATTCGTCGGCATTGAGAAAGAAGGCTTCTGCCCCGCTCGAAACGGAGTCGTTTTGAGCAGGGCGGTGAAACCAGACAAATGATCCGCGTTAGAACAAACCGCCGTTGTCTTCTTCGCCGTTAATGGATCCTGCACCAACCCAAACGCCGTGGTCGGTGTTGTCACTGGCAAAGTTCACGGCGCCGTCGGCCATCAGGACGTGAGCACCACCTACGTGATAGCTGGACGCATTCTTGATTCGAATGTCGGTCGTTGAAGCGTCATTGTCACAGTTGACGGTCTTGTACGTGCCATCATCGCTCCCAGAGTTTGGCGGCATCAGTGTGTTGAACCACGGTCCCCGGAACACGGCACCAGAAGCCCACCATCGGTTGGCTTCGTCATCTTCGTTCTGATTTGAAGCGGGGGCACCTGCAACACAGCTATTGAAGTAGGTCTGAATCATTGCAAGATTTGCGGGAGAATTGCTCCACTCTCTGGTGTTGCCCGTCCCGATTGCCCCCAACAGGTCGCCAGCAGCGGAGTTACGTTTACCGGCGGCCAGTTGACCATTGCCGACCCCAATCGCTCCTTCACCCGCCAGAATCGTATTGCTCATCCCGTCTGTGAAGTCTCGTGAACTTTTCGATGAAGATCGTGAGAATGGTCCTGGGCCCGAGGTGCGGTCCCAGATTGAAACCGGCCCCGCTGACAGCATGTAGCTTGTCGGTGCAGAATCTCCGGTCCATTGACGAGTGCCTGGATCACTTGGGCACAGCACCGCGACAAGCATTGTCGTCGACACATCACGATTGCGGCCGGGGGCGGTCCCGACGGTCGAGCCCCAACGGATATCGAAATTGGCAGTCTCGTACAAAGGAGCCTGATCCATGAACGGCAGCAGCATCGCAATGCCACTCCAGCCATTCCAGCACTCATCGGCACCGCTGCCGCCGTCGTTCTTGACGCAGCCAACTTCATTTCCTGGGAACACGCTGTGGACGTCGTGGTAGTTGTGCAGCGCAACCCCCAATTGCTTCAACTTGCTCTTGCACTCTGACCGGCGGGCGGCTTCGCGCGCCTGTTGGACAGCCGGCAAAAGCAGTGCGACGAGGATGGCGATGATCGCGATGACGACCAGCAGTTCGATCAGCGTGAAGCCGCGTCGACGTTTGAGTACGTTAATTGGAATCATGGATTTTCTACCTTCGTTTCAGTCAAGTGGTTAAGAATCCTCACCAGAGCGGGTGGGATCTTCCGGCCTCGTCTGAGGAACGGGCCGGGGGGAAAAGAGAAATCTGATAGCGATGCTGGCCCGCAAACTCGACAAACACGTCGGCCCAATGAAGAGAATTGAACCTCGTGATCGTTCCGTGCGACAGTGCCGGCAACAGCCGGCATTAGAACGGATAATGCAGATAGCTAATCCACTGCGATTTTGGCCTGCCGTGGGAAAATTTTGCGGCACCCTGGCAGGCAGTCACAGACGTCATGCTGTAACACGCATTTTCAGACATGGGCCGACAGTTGCGGATTAGACCGACGATCGGAAACGCCTCAGGAAATTTTTAACCCAAGGGCGTGCTGCGTGTTGAGCTGCCGGGTCAACGGCTTCCGCGTATTCAGGAAGTCTCAGCGAACACGGGATGGGAACTGCGACCAGTTCAGAAAATGGTTGGTCGTTTTCTTTGGCGCTTCCGCCGTTCGCAGGCGGGTTTCGCGAAGTCTCGACTGAACTGGCTGGCTGTCAGAGGCCCCCGTCAGGCGACTTTGAATCTCTCCGGGCAAAGGCGTCAGCGCTGGTCCAGCAGCAGCTTTTTTCTGCTCCACAATCTTCGTTAAAGCGAGTGGCTGGAGGGGTTGCTGGCTGAGCATTGGCCGAGACGATGCCAGCGAAATCGAGCGGAGGTCTTCTCCGAACGGCTCACGAGGCGCGGGCACTGGCAGGTCGACAGGAGGCGATGAAGCGGAGACCTGAAACTCGGAGGGGGCTGTCTTCGTCGCCCGTGCTCGTGGGTCGGGAGCGGTCAGATTTCGCGTGAACTGACCAACTCGCGAAAAGAGCGCTGCCGGACCGCTCGTCGCTGTCGGCTGCCCGAGAGTCTGCGACTGGCGGGACGACACGTTCGGGCTCAATGGACCGTCAGCGTCCGGCCCCTGAGAACGCACCACGCTGGCCGCCGATCCGGTTGAGGCGGCGTCACCCGTCGAAGCCAGCATCTGACCTTCCGGCAGATCGAGCCGCGGCGACCCGGCGAGCACCCAACTCGACCACTTCTGCTCCAGCTTCTCGATTCCCGGACTGTCGTAGAAAGTGGCGATCGCTCGATCCCAGCCGCGATGGTGAGCGTCGTTGAGAAAGTTGAGGAAGTGCTTGCGGCCTTTGTCCTGAATCAGGAATTCAGTCAGCGAGTAACCCTGAGCATACATCGCCAGAACCTGATCGGTGTCTTTCGGGTATTGAGTCATGTTGAGCAGAACTCGCAGCGGAATCCGCCGACCTTGATTCACCAGCTTCTCTGCCAGGTCGAATGATCGGCCTTTCTCAGAAATGTGCTCGACGACGGTCGCTGCTCCTTCGTCGGCCCAGCGAGGCACCTTTCGCCGGAAGTAGCAGGCGAGAATTGTGTGGTTGACCTCGTGAGGAATGACCGAATCCAGAATTCGCTCCAGGCTGCCCTGGACTTCCATCTTCCAGCCATAGACCTCGCCGCGGTCGAACTTGAAACGCGTCGCCCCGCCGGCTCCGAGGTTCTTTCCGACGATGACGGACACTTCGCAGGGTGAGCCCCAGTTGTTGATTTCGTGCCCGTACCATTGAATGGCCAGCTTCCGGCGGGAGTCTTCCGCCGCTTCCGCCACCTGGCGAGCAATTTCAGTGCTCGGTGCATGAACTGCAAAATTCGAGCTGGTGAATTCGCCCTCAACCGATCCCAAAGCCAGTGACAGCAAGACAGTATTAAGAGCAACCGACATCGGGTTCCGTCCCCTGGCTTGTGGCGAGTTTGCGGCCATCCGTGCCGCTGATCGTTAACAAAGCAATCCGCGAGCCATTTGGCTCGAACGGTGTGCCGGGGATTTAGCGAAGCCGACGTGCGGCCCAGCATCCAGGTGCTGACACGAGGCCCCTCCACAACCACCTGGTGTTTCGAAATTGCCAGGGTGTCTCAAAATTGTCCTGGAAAGCTGTTGCTCAGTAGGCGGAACCTTGTAAATTCTGCAAATCTCGACGATTTTCTTCATGCTTTGAGAGTCTTCGGCCGATGAAGACGCCCTCAAAGTGCGACGGTTGAGCGAGTCGCGACCGAGGGCGAAACTGCCGATGGCAGCTTCGGTTGAAAGATCGAGGAGCCGCCTCCATAATCCCGCTTCGCTCTTCGTGAGCGATTTTCGCCAACGCCCGGAAACTGCTGTTCCGAGGCGAGATCTGCGGCCAGTTGTTGTTAATGCTGGCTGACTTTTCCCACCAGATCAGAACACATACAAGGTACGTATCATGAGTCGAGTCAGCACTGCTGAAATTCGTAAGCGCCGTAAGAAGAAGTCACGGCTGAAGAAAAAACTGAGCTGCCGCTTCTGTCCGGACGGTCCGAAAAAGACTCCGCGGCCGATTTATGTCGATTACAAAGACCTGCGGACGCTGAAGTCACTGGTTGACCGCAACGGCCGAATTCTCCCTCGCCGCCGAACTGGCACGAGTGCTAAATGGCACCGAGCCGTTCGTGTTGCCGTGCTGCGAGCTCGTTTTATCGCTCTGCTGCCGTACGTTCCCGAAGATTAAGTCAGCCCGCTGTGCTCCCGGAATTCTGTGTGACGCCGCCATG
>CALDJX010000566.1 GCA_937899075.1 uncultured Planctomyces sp.
TTTCGCTGTCGTCCAAAGGGTGGATGTTCAGCTTTGCACCTTCTTCGTTGATGTGGACGAGAAGTTCGAGCCCCAGTTCCTCGCGGATGAAATGATCACGGAAAGCGATCATATCCTTGAACTTCCACGTCGTATCGACGTGCAGCAAAGGAAAGGGAGGCTTGGCCGGATAGAAGGCTTTCATGGCCAGATGCAGCATGACCGCTGAGTCTTTTCCGACTGAGTAGAGCATCACGGGATTGTTGAATTCCGCAACGACCTCACGGAATACGTGAATGCTCTCGGCCTCAAGTTGCTTCAGATGGGTTAAGTTGTAATCGCTCATATTCTTCCTGGAGCGGGCGTTCTGTTGGGTAAGATTTGTGGCGAGTATAAGTCGGACGCACGGATCGTGTTTAGGGGAGTTTCTGTTGGCCGTCAAGCGGCATAAATTCGATGCTCAATCGTGAAAACTTGTCGGGCTCGACCTGGCAGGTCCGTCGCCCTAAAACCCCGCAGATTCCAGTGAAAAACCATTCAATCCCGAGTCGACGTGTTGACATGAACAGAACCGAAATTGAAGCCCTGATTCCTCACCGCGATCCGTTTCTCTGGATCGACGAAGTTGTCGAAATCGGCGATGGAAAAATCCACGCTCGCAAGAAGATTGAGGAAGAACTGGACGTCTTCCGCGGCCATTACCCCCACTTCCCGATTCTGCCCGGCGTCCTGCAGCTCGAAGCCGCGTTCCAGGCTGGAGCGATTCTGATCGCGAAAACGCAGGAAGTTGGCGAGGGTCAGGTTCCCGTCGTCACGCGAGTCAACAACACGAAATTCCGAACGATGGTCCGACCCGGTGACACTCTGGACATCGAGGTCGAGTTGATCGAAACCGTGTCCAACGCATTTTTTCTGAAAGGGAAAGTGAGCGTCGACGGGAAAGTCACCGTGCGCCTGGAATTCGCCTGCGCCGCCGCACGAGTCGAGTAGCCTTTTAGAAACGCGGGCCACCGGTTGATCGTCTTCAACTCGGCGGATGCATCAGTGGCGTTGGATCCGCCGGGGCGAGTCCGAGTTCGTTTGCCAGCTCGCTGGAGACGAACACGGCCGCTGCAGAATCCGCGAAGACCAGTCGCCACTCCGGGAGTTGGAAGATTCCGTTGATTTCATCTCGCGCCGATCGACTGTCCAGGATAATGGCCGGCAGTCGTCCTTGAGCATCGGCCACGCCAGGAAGTTGCTGCCACGCAGGATCGCCTTGAGCCATTGCTCGAAGAATGGACTCGTAGAGCTCGAACGTTTCGCGAGTGCAGACTTCCAGTCGTCCGTCCATCAGCACGCGACGAGCGGGTCCATTGTGAAATTCGTAAACCGCCGCTTGCCCAAAGCTGGCCACAATGGCTCGGTCCGGAAACCCCGGTTGCCCGGCGAACTTTGCGGCGTCATGCGAATACCACGCCGTGGCCTCCCTCAGACCGAAACGGTCTCCAAGTCCGGTGAGGCGTCCCCAGTGTCCCGAAAAATGGCTTGCCGCCAGACCGAACAAAACAACCGACAGCGCAATCGACCGTCGTCGCCGATTGGAGGCTTCCTTCGCAAGTGTCTGGTCATTCGCAGGCTCCACACTTGCCGACGCGGCGTTGGCATTTCGCAGCCGATTTCGTAATCCGAAGCTCTCGGAAAGGTTTTCGCAGAGGACCACTCCACTCACGACGGCAGCGGGGCTCAGATTTCGAATCATCTTGAAACCGAGATACGAAAACGCCACGAACAGCAGGCTGCGGAAAATGCTGACACGGCGAAACGTTGCCAGCCAAACGAAACTCGCCGCCGCCAACAGCCAAAGTACCGCCGCAGCATCGAGGTGAAGACTTCGCAGGCCGATCTGACCGAAGAACGCAGCCGGAGATGTGAACTCGTCAACGCGAACCGAGTAAAAAGCTTCATCAACCGAAAGCTTCCGAAACAACACGAGCGGGAACAACGCTCCTTCTTCGAAGTACGGATTGATCAGGCAGGCAACCGCGAGCAGCGCGCCTACGACAATGATCTGCTGAACACCGGCTGTTTCCTCTTCCAACCTCGCCAGTCCCCAGCGACCGTCGGCAAAATGTCGCAAAGCACCGTCAAACACCCAGCAGGCGAAGACGACGAGTCCAAAGACGAACAACGCGTGGCAATTCACCCAGACAACCAGTAACGCAGGGAGACACCACAGCAACTTCGGTCGAGTGTGGGCTCTCAAGAGAATTGCCAGCCACGTCGCCAGAAACAGGAGCGACAGAATCTCCGGCCGAACGATCCCTCGCCCCGTCAGGACGATGGCGACCAGCGACCAGACACCGACGCGGACGCAGCAATCCAGTTTCGCACTCGTAGCAAACGCTCCGATTGCGACAGTGGCGGTAATCATCGCCGCCTTAGCCAGAACCAGCAGTGCGACTCCGCCAGCAGCGTAGGTGCTCGCGGCCAGAAGTTGAAAACCCCAGTGCAGATCGACCCACGCGGCTTCCGAGTCCGAATACGTGAACCAGTCCACGAAGGGAATCGTGTGTTCCTCAAGAATCATCTGTCCCGTCTTGAGATGCCACCAGATGTCGAATCCCATCATCGGGCTGCACGACCAGATGAAGGTTGCCGTCAGAAGGGCCGCGATCAGGAGTCGATATTCCGCTTCGTAATCGGATTTGCGGGAAACAAGTTTCGCCGCCGGTCCGGCGTTCAAAACCGTCGCCGACTGAGCAGCCGGGCGTGTTTTCTTTTTCTTTCGCTGTGGCATCACGCCTTCTTCGTTGGTCACTCAACCCTTTGTGTGTCGTGAAACCGTATCTGAATTAGCTTCCGAATTTCGATACCTGCGGCCATTTTCGTCATTCCCGCCTGCGCGGGAATGACGTGGCGGGAATTCGGGCAGTTATTGCGAACGCATTTCCTGGCGACTCTACAACTTGGCATCAG
>CALDJX010000567.1 GCA_937899075.1 uncultured Planctomyces sp.
GTCGTGTGTGACGGTGAGTCTTAAAGGGTCCTGCCAACCGATCTCGTGGGGGTTCCAGTCGCGGATCCATTCTCCCTCGTCGTTGCGTTGGGGGAGCCCATCAAACAAAACGAGTTCACGCGGGTTGTAGGTAGGACCTTCCAGCGTGTCCTTGTCGAAGAAGGCGAGTTCAACTCGCGTGTTCCAGTAGGCGTACGAAAGCTTGTTGAGGAGTCTCTGTGGAATTCTTGAACTGCTCTGTGCCGATGAAACAAGTTGCTGATACATCGCTTGAATAGCCCACGCCTGAACGCCGCATTGCGAGCAGTTGATCTGCTCGACCATTTGTCGTGACGGACTGACCGGAGCCGTTGCCATGGCCGCTGCACCGAGAATCTTTTCAAACTTGTACGAGGTATAGTCAGCCGCCCCTTCGAAATCCGTGCCCGATCCTGTGAAGGTAAGATTGATCGGCGTTTCCGTACGGAGGGGCGGCTGAAGGTCATTTTCAATCTCCTCGGCTTCGCCCATCGTGTTGCCAACGACTCGGGCCGGCGTCCAGACAATGGCGGCTCGTGCCGCGGCAAACGTGGCGTAATGTACGCCCATGATGCCAATCATCAACTGGCTGACCTGGACGATGAACATGACGATCATGATGAAGAGCGGCAGTGTGAGTACAAAACTCAGAGACTGGACCGCTCCTGTTTCTGAACGATGCAGTTTCCGGAGTCGAGCGATTTCAAGCCGCGCACCACTCGCGCCCACCACGCACCGCAGCAGAACGAAGGCTGTGGCAAGGGCTGCTAAGGCTGGAAGTAAGGATTGAAGAACCGCTCGATTCACAGACAACACTCCGACAAACGTCGAGGCAACGGACGAATTGCGTCACGGTATCTTCTGGTGATACGCAGGGCTGTCCAGTCAATCAACGCAGAATTGCCGGAAATCGGGACTTCGCGACGAGATACGCCGTCTGCGATCTATGGAAATGAGTCTTCGTACATTCGCATTTTTCGTCAGCCAAACGAGTCGATCATCCGGCAACCGTGTTGCTTGCTCGTGGCGGACTTCCACGATCCAACTTCCGCCCTGCGATTGTTACATTTCACAGCCGGGCGAAGGCCATTGGCCAATCATGTGACCAGAAAATGCAGAGGGATGAGGACTTGATGCCGGCCGAATTGGAAGTAACTCTCGAAGTTTTCTCGGACTACGTCTGACCGTGGTGCTATCTCAGTACGGTCCGTATTGAACGATTGAAGGCGACTTACGGGATCGAGGTGCGGTTTCGTCATTTTCCGCTGCATCCGAACACTCCGGATGAAGGGCTCACGCTGCAAGAACTTTTCGCCGGGCGAAACATCGACATCCCGGCGGCTCAGCGTCGCATGGTCGGACTGATGGAACAGGAAGGTCTTCCCTACGGAAAACGGACTCACACGTTCAACAGTCGGCTTGCCCAGGAACTGGCCACGTGGGCGGAGACTCAGCCGGGAGGAATCGCGATCCACGATGCGCTGTTCCGCGCATACTTTGTTGACGGGCAGAACCTTGCCTCGAAAGCCGTCTTGCTGAGCGTCGTCAAGAGGATCGGTCTTTCCATCGAAGACGCGACGGACGTGCTGGCCGATCGGAAGTTTCGCGAGCGGGTGGACGCCGACTGGGCGCTTTCTCGCCAGTATCAGATTACGGGCGTGCCAACATTCGTTGCTGATGGCCGAGGAGTCAGCGGCGCTCAGCCATACGAAGTGCTGGAGCAGCTCGTAACGGCCGCCGGTGCGTCTCCAGGATGATCGGTACTCTCAGATTTACACGGGGGCAGGAGTGACTGGTTTCGAATCGAGCTGTGACATCGGCGCTGCCGTCGTACGTCGCCAGCGCCGCATCGCCAGGAAGAAGACCAGGCCGGCAACGGCGACCATGACTACGTGATACTCAAGCTTATCGGTCTTCATTTTCCCGATGATGGCTCCGAACGCGTAGGCCGATGACAGCACAACGACGACCGTCACCGATAACCAGGCCAAAGCGTATCGAGGCAGCAAGAACCAGAATCGCAGGTTGCGGCTCTGCAGGATGTGGGCGATTACTGTGCCGTAGAAAATCGGAAGTGCCAATACCCAGCTCATGAAGCCCACCATCACCAGAGACTGTGGACCTCTCGCAACTTGATCGTTGAAGACTCGATCGGCCAGAACTTTGGCCCGCAATTCTTCAGGAACGGCGTCCAATCCTTCGAACAATTCGTTAGCTGCGTCTCTTGCCGCTTCAGGCGTCGCCCCTTTCTTCAGCCAAAGGGCCTCTCCCAGAACGCGAACGTGAGTACTCGAATAGTCGGCAGTCATCAGTACGACGACGAGCCAGCCCGTCGCCGCGATCATAATTCCAGCACAGACAAGCGACGTTAATCCACCGAGGCTGGCAGCATGGCGAATTGACTTCGGTCGGGTGACGATCGCATTCCATAATCCGAGCGACGGCCAGATCAGCAGGACGAGACTGACCATTGAGACTTCAGGTGTCCAGTGTGGCAACGATTCAATCGCCATGAACCAGGGCCGTTCGGCCGCCGGGAAATGCTCGTAGACTTTTCCGATGCTGGAGTCGTTACCAAAGATGATCGTGGCCGATGGAACTATCAGCAAGACGCCGATCAGCATGGCAAACACGCTGTACGCAAGTTTGCGATTCTGTTTCATCCAGCGGGCTGTGACTGCACTGAATGAAGGATGCTTCACGCTGATCGCGTCGCCCGCGAGCCAGTTTTCGAGATCGCTGGCCAGTGCCGCCGCGGACGAATAACGGTCGTCAGGATTTCGCTCGATACACTTCAGACAGATTAGTTCCAGCTCAGAGTCCACTTGCGGATTGAGTTTTCGAGGAGTCGGCGGCGTATTGTTGCGAACGCTCATGACCGTCTCAAAGGCCGTCTTTCCGGTATGGGGAGGCCGGCCGGTCAGCAGGTCATACATGATCGCCCCCACAGCGTAGATGTCCGCTGCTGTTGTGACGAACTCGGTGCCGAGCGGCTGTTCCGGCGACATGTAGCTGGGCGTGCCGAATACAGCTCCTGTCTTCGTGAGTTCACTATCACCGGTTGTGGTTTTTGCCAGACCGAGATCTGTAATGAGCGGTTGGCCGGACTGGTCGATGAGAATGTTGGCCGGTTTCAGATCGCGATGCAGTATCCCTCGCTGGTGCGCGTGATTTACGGCTCGCGCCACCGAGGCCAGCATCTGCGCGGCGGCCTTCGTGTCGGCTCGAAACCGATCGACGTTCTGAGCCAGAGAACCGCCGTCGATGTACTTCATCGCGAAGAACGCCAGGCCGTCGTGCTCGCCGATTTCATAGACAGGCACGATTCCAGTGTGATCGAGCCCGGCGGCGGCTTTGGCTTCAATATGAAAACGTTGGAGATCGTCCTCGGAAGAAATTCGACCACCAAGGATCATCTTCAGCGCCGCAACACGGTTCAACTTTTTATGTCGGGCTTTATAAACAACGCCCATGCCGCCGCGAGCTATTTCTTCCAGAAGTTCGTAGTCACCAAACTCCTTAAACTCGCAGTCCGACGGTGTACTGTCAGTGGCTGTTTGATCGGTCAACTCCGAACTAATCATGTATGTCGGAGCTGTGGCATCGATCGACGAGTCGTACGGATGTTCTTTGCTGGCAAGGCACTGATGGCATCGTCCTTCGTCCGAAAGTTGCGATCCGCATTTGTCGCAGTGATTTGGAGATGCCATGACTGAAGTCACTTCATTAAAGAGGTGCGGCCTGCTGAGCGAATGACGCAAGTATATCGACAGCGAGTGCCGTCACTATACTCGATTGCTCCCGACCTTCCGTGACCTGCGAGCGTGAATGAACTACGAATTGGAAGACTCGGCAAACTCCAGCTGACGCCACGCTTCAGTGATGAGGGGCCCGCCCGAGGCGCATTTTGCGATTGAAGGATCGAGTGGAATGTCGACGGCTTCGACCGGCACCAGATAAGCCGCCAGTTGGTCTGCACCGAACAGTGTTTTGATCCGAGCGGCAAAGGCCGGGAGCTCGTTTTTGAATACGTCGCTGGACTCGGCCGCCTCGATGAAGTCCAGGAATTTCTCACCAACAAGGTAGTTGAGTGCCTGCTGAGTGCCGAAGGCGTTGCGGATTCCGGTGGTGGCGTCGCATTGCTCCGTCCACATTCTGTGCAGTTCCATCTGGCCGAGTGTTCCGGTTATCGAGTCGGTTTTGAGGTAGTTAAGCAGGCAGGAACGAGCTCCACGCAGTTCCGGCAGCAACGACGGTGAGCAGGCGTTGCTAGCTGATGACCTCGGCGATCGGCGTCGGATCGCTGACGAGGTGTGCCGGACGGCCGAGCGGGGAGTAATAGACAGTGTCCGGGTCGATGCCCAGTTTTGTGTAAACTGTCGAAACGAAATTCTCGGGCGAGAGGACTCGTTCAACAGCCGAGTATCCGCTCTTGTCGGTCGCGCCGACGACGACTCCGCCCGGCGTTCCGCCGCCAGCCATGAGAACGCTCATCGCGTTGGACCAGTGGTCACGCCCGCCGCGTGAGTTCACCTTTGGCGTGCGGCCGAACTCGCCCAGTGCAATCACGAGCGTTGTGTCGAGCAGGCCGCGTTCATCTAGATCCGTGATCAACGCGGCGACCGAGTTGTCCCATGATGGCAGCCGTTCTTTGCAGATTGGAAAGATCGTTCGATGATGATCCCAGCCGCCGTCGTAAACGGTCGTGAACGGAACACCGGCTTCGACCAGACGTCTTGCCAGCAGGCATCTTTGGCCGAAGGAATCACGACCGAAGCTGTTTCGAACTTCGTCGGACTCTTCGTGAATGTTGAACGCTGCCTGCGCCGCGGGAGACGTGATCAGGCTGTAGCCCTGTTCGTAGAATTCGTCGAGCGACAACACCGGATCAGCCGCGGCCTGGTCCTTGATGCGTGGCAACTTGTCGACGAGCCGACGCAGGTCTGTGCGGTTCTGAAAACCGTCCTCGGTCAGCCCTTTGGGCAGGGCGACGTCACGGACCCGAAACGCGGACGAGTTGGGATCGTCGGCGACGACAAACGGAGCGTACTTCGCTCCCAGAAAGTTCGGGCCTCCAGAACGCGACATTCGAGCCAGCGAGAAGTACGACGGCAGCCCGTCGTTGCGGCCGAGTTCTTTGGCCGCGACCGACCCCATGCTCGGATGAAAGCTGACGAACGCGCCGCACCCGACGGGAATTCGCGGAGGAGCGCCGGTCATCATGTAATGATTGCCCGCGCCGTGATTTCCCTGGTTGTGCCGGATCGACCGGATCAAAGAAAAGCGATCGTTGATTGACGCCAGCTTCCGCATGTGCTCGGAAAACTGAACGCCGGGAAGCTGAGTTGAAATTGGTTCGAACTCTCCGCGGATTTCCGACGGAGCGTTCGGTTTTGGATCGAACATTTCATAGTGAGTGGGGCCTCCATCCTGCCAGATCAGGATGCAACTCTTCGCAGCCGGAGCAATGGCTTTCCGAGTCTCGGCAGTGAGGCCACGCATTCGAAGAACGTCGATCAGTGACGCCCCGAACATCCCCCCCAGCCCCAGTTTGAGGCAGTCGCGGCGGGTAGTTCCTTCGCAGTTGGTAGAGATGCTCATCAAGCAACCTTGAGATTCAGTGGCCAATTCTGTTACGTCGAATTCGCAACGATTCAGTTTGGACCAGTACGGTTTTCGTCGCAAGGTCGAACGTTCGTTGGGAACAACTCGGCAGTCATCTGAGAATCCGTCATTCCCGCGCAGGGGTGAGCGCGGTCGAACATTGGTGAATCCGCAATCAGCACCTGGGTGGCCGCCTGCGTGGGTATGACGAATGGACGAGGCGCTTCGTCATTCATCGGCATTTTCCCGCCACCGATACACCTCCGGAATTCAACGTTGGGTTGCCTGGCCCTCAAGCCGTTCCGATTCTGCCATCCAGAGTTTCGTCAGCTTTTCGAGTTGCTTCGGATTCGTTCTGGCCGGGTTGCTGAGTTCAAGAGGGTCGTCCTTCAGGTTGTCGAGTTCCCACTGAGGATTGCCTTTGAACTTCTTTCACGCATCCGCACGTGAGACAAGCTTCCACCCATCGTGCCGCAGTGCTCGGCCTTTGTTGTGGTGAAAGAACCAAGTGTCACGCCCTTCGTACGGCTCGGCAGAAAACGCCGCGGCCAGTGACTCGCCATCCCCAAAACCACGACTCACGCCATCTGACAGAGATAGTTGCAGACGGTCGACCGTACTCCTGACAGAACTGTGTCGCGTTTTCCGAGCACGTCAATTCCATAACGGCCACGAAAAACGCGACACGAAAAAGTGTCAATCAAACACCAGTTGCCCCCATCATTCCTGAGACATCCGAGAACACGTCATCCACCGCCAGAATGAATGCGGTCTGGTCTGTGAGTGGTTGTGTTCCTGACTGTGCCCCGATGGAGATCGGGTAATTTCCGACGTCTGCTGGTGTCGGGTTGGCTGTCAGGGTTCCTGTGCCGTTGCCCTGATCGACGAAGGTGACAAAGCTTGGCAGTG
>CALDJX010000568.1 GCA_937899075.1 uncultured Planctomyces sp.
TCCGCGGAGCCGTGCTGTTTCCGCTCCAGAAAATCGGCTGCGCAAACTGTCACGCGCCGGGCAACGATCGTTTGCTTGGTCCGGACCTCACAAGACTCGGCGAGTCCGTTACTGACACGCACCTCGTTGAGTCCCTGCTGCAACCGTCAAAGGTCATCCGCAAAGGCTTCGAAACGGTGACTGTTGTGACGGTCGCCGGCCAGACAGTCAGCGGCCGCGTCATTGAAGATTCGCCCGGCAATCTCGTGCTGCGTGAAGCGTCTGACAAACGCCGGCTGATCACAATCGGTAAGTCGGACATCGACCAGGTCGTGCAGAACAAGACGTCCAGCATGCCTGCGAATCTTGTCGACCAGCTGAAAGATCGAGAGCAGTTTCTTGACCTGGTCCGTTACCTGATGGAGATCTCTTCGGCAGGCACGGGCAAGGCGACGCGGGCGCATTCGCAAGGTGGTGGCGTCATCAGCGAGGCACTCCAGGGGCTGGTGCTTCTCAAAGAGTTCAATTGCTCGGCGTGCCACCGTGACGATGGGAAGTCCGGGCCGCTCGCTGCGAAACGAGCACCGATACTCTCATGGTCCGCAGGACGAATCGATCCCCGGCACATTGAGCAGTTTCTTGCCAGTCCATTGTCAGTAAAGCCGGGCACGACGATGCCCGATCTCCTGACTTCAGATTCAGAATTCGACCGGAAGAGAATCGCCACCGAGCTTACCCACTATGTCGTTTCATTGAGCGCTCGCTCTTATGCAGACCAGAGGACTGACGCCCAGGCTGCAGAACGTGGTCGGGAACTTTTTCATTCTGTTGGCTGTGTGGCTTGCCATTCGCCGCGTGAGGACAACGGGCGCGAACTGCTGCCGGACACTTCGGTGCCACTCGGATCAGTCGAAGAAAAATACAACGTCGACGGGCTTGCCGAGTTGCTTGAGAATCCGCACGTCGTGAGACCGTCCGGTCGAATGCCAGACATGCAGCTCACGCATTGGGAAGCAATCGACATTTCAAGCTATCTGCTCAGCCACGACCTGCGCAACCGGACATCTGACGATCAATTCAAGCTGGACGCCAGCCTCGTGAAGAAAGGCGAAACGCACTTCAGAAAACTTGGATGTGTGCAGTGTCACGGCGTGAACGAGGCAGACCGTCAACCTCGATCAATTCCGTTAGCTGACGCACGACTCGACAAAGGCTGCCTGTCTACTGAGGTCGGAGCATGGCCTCAGTTCAGCATGACTGGGAAACAGCGACAGACCATTCACGCAGCTCTCGCAGTCCGGTCAGCCGAACTCGATACTCAGCAACTGATCGCGACAACTCTCACCGCGTTTCGTTGTTTGAACTGCCACCAGCGCGACGAACTGGGCGGAGTTTCTGACGAACGCAATCCTCACTTTCAGACAACGAATCCCAACCTTGGTCCACAGGGACGAATTCCGCCAACGCTGACGGGAGTCGGAGCGAAACTGAACCCAACATGGATGCGTCAGGTGCTGGTCAGCGGCCGCTCGATCCGGCCATATGTGAAGACTCGGATGCCACAATACGGAGCGGAAAACGTCGCTCATCTCGTCGACCTGTTCCAGAAAGTGGATCACCTTGCTGAAATTGAGTTCGCAACGTTCAAAGACCAGAAAGAGATGCGGATCACAGGTGAAGAAATGGCCGGAACCGGCGGTCTGAACTGCATCGTCTGCCACACCTTTCAGTTGAAACAGGCGGCCAACATGCCAGCGGTTGATCTCACCGAAATGGCCGAGCGTCTGCAGAAGAAATGGTTCTACCATTACATGCGAGATCCGCAGAGCCTCAGTCTGAACACGGTTATGCCATCGTTCTGGCCGGGCGGACGATCGATGCGGAAAGACATTCTGAACGGCGACACGAACACGCAGATCGAAGCTCTGTGGGAATACCTTCTGGACGGTCGACAGGCCCGCGTGCCTCGCGGCCTGATTCGCGAACCGCTGGAACTTCTCGCGACCGACGAAGCAGTCATGTTGCGACGCAGCTATCAGGGAATCGGCAAGCGAGGCATCGGAGTTGGCTATCCCAACGAAGTCAACCTCGCGTTTGACGCCGAGCAGATGCGTGTCGCGATGATCTGGAAAGGCAAGTTCGCCGACCCGGGCGGCGTCTGGCGGAGTCAAGGACACGGAACTGTCCGGCCGCTCGGAACTAACCAAATCCGCTTTGCGACGGGGCCTGACCTCGACGACGCAGAGTCTCCGTGGGTCGTCGATGACGGGCGGCCGCCTCAGCACAAATTCAAAGGCTATTCGCTTGATGAAATGCGACGGCCAAAGTTCAGTTATCAGGTTTCAGACATCACGGTCGAAGACTACTTCGTGGACGCCTTCGATTCGTCAGAGCGTCCAATCCTTCGAAGAACGTTGACACTGAAATCCGATTCGCAAACGCCGCGAAGCCTTGTTCTGCGAGCTGCAAACGGCAAAGAAATCTCTCAGGAATCTGAGGGCGTTTTCGTGATCGACAAAGCCTTGCGAATCAAATTCGACGGAAAGTACGACGCGCGAATTGTCGACCGGGCCGCGGGCAAGGAACTTCTAATTCCGCTACGAATCGAAAGCGAAGTTTCGACGCTCGTTCTGGAATACGTCTGGTAGGAAACGCAATGCACCTTCGAATCGCGACATTGATCCTGCTGACGCTGGTGGGGAATCTGCAGGCCGAGCCTCTGGGCGAATACTGGGGCACGGCTGAAGAAGAGGCGAAGTACTACCGCATCGTCGAAATTCCGTTTCCCGATGAACTGGCTCTGGAAGCTGGCAGCTTTGAGGTCATACCGGACAATCGTCTCGCGATCGGAACTCGGCGAGGCGATATCTTTCTGGTTGAAGGAGCGTTCGACAAAAACCCGCAGACACAGTTCAAACGATTTGCCAGCGGGCTTGATGAAGTGACCGGCCTGTCGTTCAAAGATGGAGCGTTCTACGTCACGCAGCAGACAGAAGTTACACGCATCACCGACACGAATGACGACGGTCGAGCCGACAAGTTCGAAACACTCAGCGATGAATGGGGATTTCGACACTATCACGAATTCGCGTTCGGTTCGAAGCTCGACAAGGATGGCAACACCTGGGTCGCGCTTTGTTTGTCCGAATCGTACCGCTCCAAAGTTCCATATCGCGGCTGGTGTTTGAAGGTGACGCCGGACGGGAAAACCATTCCCGTGTGCAGCGGAATTCGCAGCCCGTGCGGTATTGGCCCCAACGAGCACGGTGTGATGTTTTACGCCGAAAGCCAGGGACCGTGGAACGGGTCATGTTCGCTGAAAGTTCTACAGCCCGGCGGTTTCATGGGGCATCCCGTCAGCTTTAACTGGTATCCCCTGGCGAAGGAACTCGGCCCGGCACCGGTTGAGCCGAATTCGCAGTCCCGGCTCGAAATCGAACGCAAGCGTGTGAAAGAACTGGTGCCGTACGCCGTCGTGTTTCCTTATAAGAAAATGGGGCGATCCATCTCCGGCTTCATGGTTGACCGGACGGGCGGAAAGTTCGGGCCGTTCGAAAATCAGATATTCATCGGCGACTTCAGTCTCAGCGTTGTCATGCGAGCGACGACTGAAAAGATCAACGGCGTGTGGCAGGGAGCGTGCTATCCGTTTCGAGAAGGGCTGGCCACGGGACTGCTGGCGTGTCAGTTCACTCCGCAAGGTGATCTGATTGTCGGCGGCACTAACCGAGGCTGGCCTGTTCGAGGTCCGCGGCCGTACGCTTTGCAACGCCTCGACTGGACCGGCAAGGTTCCGTTTGAGATCAAAGAAATCAACGCCCGACCGGACGGGTTTGCCGTGACCTTCACGAAGCCGGTTGATCGCGAACTCGCGTCTCGCCCGGAGTCGTACTCGCTGACTACTTATACGCATATTTATCAGCAAGGTTACGGCAGCCCCGAAGTCGATCACACGACTCCGCAGGTTACCGCAGTAGTCGTCTCTTTCGACGGGCTTCGGGTAGACTTGCGTGTCGACGGCCTGGTCCAGGGGCATGTCCACGACTTTGACCTCCAGCACGTGCGATCTGCCGAAGCCAGTCCGCTGGTCCACGCCAACGCCTACTACACGTTGAACGAAATTCCAGCCGAGTAACTTTTTCGTCCCATTCAGTCGCCTTTCAGAGACCGACCACCATGAATCATTCAGGCTCGACGCGCCGCCAGTTCATCGCTCAATCCGCTCTCGCCGCAACCGCTTTGTGTCTCGGCGAAAGTTCTCACGCGGCTGACAAGAAGAAGCCGCTGTTTGATATTTCGCTCGCCCAGTGGACGATCAATCGTGAACTGAAGTCCGGCAAGATCGACAATCTCGACTTCGCGAAAGTCGCCCACGATCACGGCATTTTCGCGATCGAATACGTCAATCAGTTCTTCATGGAGAAGGCCGCCGACGAAAAATATCTCGCAGAAATGAAACAGCGGGCCGCAGATCACGGTGTCAAAAGCCTGATCATCATGTGCGATCGCGAAGGGAACATCGGCAACCCGGACAACGCGAAACGACAGCAGACGGTGGACAACCATAGAAAGTGGATCGACGCCGCTAGGTTCCTCGGCTGTCATTCCATCCGAGTCAACGCGGCCAGCGCAGGCTCATGGGACGAGCAGGTCAAGCTGGCTGCTGACGGTCTGGCCAGATTGACCGAGTTCGGTGCCAAACAGGACATCAACGTGATCGTCGAAAATCACGGCGGGCTGTCGAGCAACGCCGACTGGCTGGCCGAAGTGATTCAGGCAGTCAATCACGAACGATGCGGCACGCTGCCCGACTTCGGAAACTTCAGAATCAAAGACGGCGAGTCGTACGACTCTTACCGAGGCATCAAGAAACTGATGAAGTGGGCGAAGGGCGTCTCTGTGAAAGACGTCGTGTGGGACGACAAAGCGAAGCAGTCGCCGCTTGATTACGACCGCATGCTGAAGATCGTTCTCGACACCGGGTTCAACGGCTACTGCGGAATCGAACACGGAGGTTTCGAAGGCCTGAACGCTTCCCGCAAAGCCCTTGAAGATGCACGCGAGCGGCTGTCGTGAGACAAATGCAAAACGATGATCGTCATTCCCGCGCAGGCGGGAATCCATCGAACTAGCTCAATGCACTGGGTGCCCGCCTGCGCGGGCATGACGAACAAGTTCGGGACGTAGTATGAAATCTGTGAACGCCCTATGAGTTTTCAATCGACAGGAAAGTTCGACCTGGTCATCTGCGACATCGACGGATGCCTGTCGCCGGAGTCTCACGCACCGATTAACGAATCGGCATTATCAAGAATCGCCGAGCACAACCGCCTGGCCGTCGCACACAAGGATCGCCCGATCGTAACGCTGTGCAGCGGCCGGCCGATCTCATTCGTCGAGGCGATGTGCCGCTTCATCCATAACACGACGATCCCATGCATCGGCGAAAACGGAGTCTGGCTCTACGATCCCGGAGCAAACACGTTCGAAATGGATCCGATGATCACGGCCGAGCACCTTGAAGCCGTACACGAAGCATCCAAGTTACTTCGCATGAAATATCAGGCCGACGGTGTCACCGAGCAGCCAGGAAAATCTGCGGCGGTGACGCTCTACCATTCCGACACAGAGTACCTGCGATCAATCCTGCCGGAGGTCAAACGCGAACTGCAGGATCGAGGCTGGCCATTCCGAGTATCGATGACGTGGTTCTACATCAACTGCGATCTCGACCACGTTAACAAGGCAACGGGCATCGCCCGCTTGTTCGCTCAAACCGGTATCGATCCCGCAAGAACCGCGGCGATCGGCGACACGCTGGCCGACAAATTCATGGCCGACAGCGTGTCCTTCTTCGCCTGCCCCGCGAACGCCGATCCAGAGATTAAGAAATCAGCCGCCTACGTCTCGCCGTACGACGAGATCGAAGGAGTGCTCGACATTCTTCAGCACCTGGATGACGAGCACGCTACGGGGTAGAACGCGTCGGGCGGCGAGACTCTGCCCTGCGGAGATTTGTTCCGGCACTCGGCGTGAGAACTCCGGCTCAATCCTTCGCAGTCTGCCTGGGGTAGGGTCTTAGGCCGAGCAGCATCTCGGCTCTCTCAGTAAGCGGTTTGCCAGCGAGTTCCTCATCGGTGTACTCAGCGAGGTTGCTTTCGACGAGGGCGTAGACAGCCTGACGGTCCTGCCCAGTGTCGATTTCGATGCACTTATCTTTGCTCTTGAAGAATTCGACGATCGGCAGAGTCTCATTCTTAAACGTGTCGAATCTCAGTTTGAGGCTCTCGATATTGTCGTCACGCCTGCCTGTGTATTTCGCTCGGCCGAGGATGCGTTTTTCGAGAACGTCATAGGGGCACTCGAAGTACAACATTTTCGGAAGCTCGTCCCGACCGAAGACGGCGTACCATCCTTCCAGGTTGTCCATCGAACGAGGAAATCCGTCGAGCAGGAAGTTGGTTCTGCCTGTTGTCCGGGTAACGGTTTCCATCGCGTTCTTAAGCAGAGTCACCACGACCTCGTTGGGTACCAGCTTTCCCGCCTTAATGAATTCGTCGATCGTCG
>CALDJX010000569.1 GCA_937899075.1 uncultured Planctomyces sp.
CGCAAACCATGTCTTTTAATCGGGGCGGACGTCCAATTCCTGCCGAGCATCGGCCGAAGCGGATTTTTGATCGACTGTTCACTACCAGCAGCAATGACGCGGCCCGACGTCTCGCCGTTAGCCAAAGTGCGCTCGATGACTTGATGGCAGATGCCGAGGAGTTGAAGCGAACGCTTTCCAAACACGATCAGGAAACGCTCGCTGATTATCTTCAGTCAGTCCGCGACACCGAAGTCAAAGTCGAAAAAGCCAAACGCTGGATCGATATCCCTTTTCCAGAAGTCGAAGCCGGTCATCTGACGCTCGATGTCACGCCAGAGGATCCGTTGAATTATTTACGGACCATGTTTGAGCTGATTTACCTGGCCTTTAAAACCGATTCAACCCGGGCCGTTACCTATCAAGTCGGCCGGGAAAATGGTGTTGGAGCGAGCGATTACCTGGCGCGTGCGGTTGGCTTGAATCTGACCCACATGCTAAGCCATAAAGGTAAGGAGCCAGGTGGCTGGAAGAATTTTGGAACCTATATGCGTTTTCTCAGTGAGGAGTACGGGCGCTTCGCCAGCCGGTTGAAATCAACTCCGGAGATTGACGGCAGTGGATCCATGCTGGATAACACCCTGTTGCTTTTTGGCTCGGCCTCAAGCGCTTTTCACACTTCGCGCAACTACCCGCTGATCCTGACCGGCGGTAAAAACATGGGCTTCAAGCACGGCCAATACCTGAAGTATGGGCAAGGCAACGAAGACAACCAGGTCGATGCCGGTATCAATTCAGCCATCGGCTGGAGCAGAGAGGTCAGCTACGAAGAATTGCCACTTTCAAATTTATACCTGACGATGCTGCAGCGTTTGGGCGTTGAGACTGAAAGTTTTGGAGGCAGTAAAGAAACGCTAACTGAAGTTTAGGACCCCATCCATCCCAGCGGTTGCAGGCGGCTTGATTTAAGAGCTTGAAAAAGAAAATCGTGGCTGATCTTCCCGTGGGGTAAATAAACTGAAACGAACGATGTAGCCGACGAAACGCGACCTTGAATCGCTTCCCAAGCTGATGATTTCGGTCGAGATCGATGGCGATTCTTGGCAAAAATGATACAAGTGCGCAGCAGTAAACAGACAGATTGTGAAAACCGGCGTTGTTTAAGAACTGAAGACTGAGCGAACTATGCTGCGCGGCGATACGATCGAAGCAGACCACCAAGACGCTCCGTCGTTTCAATCTTGGTGCCGGAGTCCGGTGGATGTTCGAGCGGTTCAATCAACTCGTTACCTAAGCCCTGGTGCGGTCGCTCTGCATGATAGTGAGCAAGATATTGTTCCACCGCATTGCGCATCGCTTTTTCACCGAACAGAATCAGTCGCGTGGAGTAAATAAACTGAAACGAACCATTCGCCAACAATTTTGGAGCACGCATCGCTTGGGAAGCACAGGTTTCTGGCCAGCTGTTGCTCATCCAATCCTATAAAACAAGGGGTCCGAAACTTTTAGCCCCGTTGCGAGTCCATCACCTCGCCTCCACTAGGGCCAATTTACGAGAGATCGTAAGTTGGCCTTTTTCATTGGTTTACGGTGATTCCCTTGATTTGTTCGGGTACTTAGCGTCAAATGAGGTCCAATTAGACGCTAGTGGACAGAGCTTCGGGGGTCGCAATCAGCCAGGTCAACGGGAAAATCACGCGACGGCACAGCCGTCAGAAATCGAGCCAATGCCCCGACGGCAAGGGAGAACGATTCTCTCTGCAAGGCAAGCGATGGCGGTTCTCGCGTGGACTCGACCCACAGGAGGTCGAGACTCGCATTTCACGACTGCGTGAATTGTGGAGCGACCACGAGCAGTTCTGCGAAAGGCAACTTCTGGTTGACCTGAAAGGAAATTCTCAGACACCCAGATCGTTCTTGGTAAAACGATGCGGTCTGTTGGATGGTAGCAAGGGCAGCGAAAACCAAAAAAGCCTGGCCGAGGGCGGCATCTTTCGAAGCACCGAACAAGTCTCGTGGACGCCACTTGCCCTTTGGATCGCCGAACAGGTCAAGCTTGGGGTTCGACCCGTTCCGCTTCCCCCCTTCGACACACTCATCGACTCTGTTGCAAAGGGCACATGGATTGACACTCGTTTCGTGTCATTTGGCTTCATAGCACAAGACTCGCCCGACAAACTTCCGGTCAAGGGGGAAGACCTTCGTTGGCAAGAGGCCTTGCTTCTGCTTAAGAGGCTCTCCGAGGCTTACCCTTCCGTGGCATGGGCAATGTCGGAACGCCACATTGACGAGGCCTCTCGACACCACGAACGGGATGCCCGACACGCAATCTCAATTGCGGCCAAAGTTCGGTCACAGAAGCCATCCACAAAGAAGATCCCGCTCATTCCAGGCACGTTTCACGAGGCTCTTCGGGAGTATGCGAAGAAACGCACAGCAGATTTCACCAAGAACGGCGAATTCGACGGGAGTGGGCACCATATGCTTCGCCTTGTCAATAACTGCCAACAACGGCAATCAAACGTGCACCTGGCAATGCTGGATTTCACCCAGTGCCAGGAGATCTATGACTTCTGGCGAAACCGTCCGTTGAACCAGAGGACGAACGAACCATTATCGCTCAAGCACTGCTCCAGTCATGTCGGAGAACTCACACGTTTCTTCAAGTGGATGCACACGACGGACAAGTTTGCCTGGCGGCGGCCTGAAGATTTCGACTTGATTGAAACGAAAGTTACGCGATTGCCTTCAGATCGCCGGTCCATCCAGGACATCGAACTCAAGACATTCACCGTCGATCACCTCAAGCTTCTCTACAAGTATGCCTTGCCTGCCCAGCGGCTGAAAATTGTCTGGTGCCTGAACTGTTCCCATGGTGCAGCAGAGATCGGACGAGTCGAGTGGGAAGATCTGTTCCTGCATCAGCCCCACCCGTGGACAAAAGAAGGCCTCAGCATCGCCAGCAGCGATAGCGACTCGTGGTGCGGCCTTCTGCGACCCAAGACCGACGTTGTTGGCTGGTGGTGGTTGTGGCCCGAGACAATTCAATTGGTTCAGTGGTGGAAAGCCGACCTTGGGCGGCGACTTAAACGGGAATTGAAATCCTCCGAGCGAATGCTGCTGACTGACAAGGGCAACAATCTATACCGTGATTCATCCCGTAACGCCCAGACTTCGTTCGCTAATGAATGGAGCCGATTGCACGCTCGGATCGCCAAAGCGGAGGGGAAGGATGCGGTGCCTCGTCTTCCCTATGGCACACTCCGAGATCAAATGAGTAACTGGCTGGGAAGCGATCAGAACCGTGCTGTCCTCGCGAGCGTTGGGCTGGCTCACGGAATCCCCCACAAGGGCGATAAGTTGCTCTACAAGCACTACTCAAATCGCCCGTGGGCTCAGTTCTTCGAGGCTCAGAAGGAATTTCGCCAGTATCTGCAACCACTGTTCGACGCGGTTCCTGACCCGCTTGTGATTCACGATCCGCCCACGAGTTAAATCGCAGACTTGTGGATGCCCGGAGAGCATGACGTTCGAGTGATCGCGACGAAGTGCGATGTTCACATCGCCACAGTTCGTCGCAAGCTTCGGGACTGCAATTTCGACTATGCTGAGCAGAAGCAATATCCGCACTCATCACGATCGCTGGCAGTGCGAGTGACCTGTATAGAACTAAAGCATCCATGAACGAAAACGCAGATCAAAACGGGCAAGAAAGTCGAATTAAAGGCGCGAGCTTCGCCGCTGGCTTTCACTGCCGGTTATTGCGAGAGAGCATGTCATGGCTACAGGCTTCGGAGCACGAACACTTCCTAAGCCCTCGAAAGGTGAAGTGTCTTGATCTCCCAGACGACTGTCTCAGTCCATTTTCAGGAACACAATCCGACTTACTTCTGAGGCGGAGAGCGATTTTCCTACAGCGACTCACGACCATTGGTGAAACACTCGAACGCCTCGATACGCCAGACGATTGTCCAGAATATCGACTGGTCTGTGAGCTCATGGCTGACTTCGCAAGACTTTTTGATCGACTGGGATCACTCGAGATACAAAACTCCCCGGAGAACCAAAGGTATTTTGATGTCGCGGACATCCTTGAAGAATGCGCACAGATTGAGTCATCAGTTCAGAAGCTTTTGAATGAACTGGACGAATGGCTGGATCGACTTTTCAGCCAAATTCAGGAGAACTGTCGGGCCATCTTCGCTCTAGGCAAAGAAGCAGCTGAATTAAGATTGGAAATTGAATCCTTCTCAGAATCAGATGCTAATCTTTCCAACAGTGACATTGGGGATCTGCACCGGAGAGTAAACAGCCTTATCGCTAAGGCCAATCAAAGCTTGCCTCACCCAAACGACAATGAACTGGAGAGTCCCGAATTCTCTTTGCAGGGAGTTTCGCTGCGATTCGAAAGCGGTTTAAAACAGATCCACAAAGGCTTTGACGATCCATCAGAACAAAACGCAAAGCCCGAGGCCAAGCATTCCTTTCCGCGGCACCCGGATGTAGTAGAACCAGTAAACGCAGATGGGTGGGGAGAACTTGCCAAACGCCCGGTTGAGTTGTGTGGTGTTACGATCTCTGGACTTCAGCACCAACATGCTGT
>CALDJX010000570.1 GCA_937899075.1 uncultured Planctomyces sp.
CGTCATGCCGATGTGTTCGAGTCCGATCGAGGTGATGACTCGGCCGCGAGGGGTGCGTTGGATGAGGCCGTTGCGGAGGAGGAAGGGTTCGATTTCGTCTTCCAGAGTGTCGACGGGCACGTTGATGCTGTGGCCAATTGCTTGAACTCCGGCCGGGCCGCCCGCGAAGATTTTCACGAGTGTGTGCAGGTACTTTCGGTCCGGTTCTTCCAGGCCGAGTCGATCGACTTCCTGCATCGCCAGAGCATCGACCGCAACCTGTTTCGTGATGATCCCCTTGGCCTTAACCATCGCGAAATCACGGACCCAGCTCAAAAGGTTGTTGGCGATTCGCGGCGTGGCTCGCGCGCGAATGGCTAACTCTTCGGCGGCTCCTTCGTCGATCTGCACTTTCAGCTTCACGGCGTTGCGACGAATGATTTCAGCCAGTTCGTCGAGTTCGTAATAGTCGAGATGAAGTCGGTTCACGAAACGGTCGCGCAGCGGAGCCGTTAACATGCCGCTGCGAGTCGTCGCGCCGATGACGGTGAACGGTTCGATCTGCATGTTGATCGTGCGGGCGTTCATCCCTTCGCCGAGTGTGATGTCGACTCGGAAATCTTCCATGACCGGGTAGATGAACTCTTCGACCGCCGGAGACATGCGGTGAATTTCGTCGATGAAGAGAACCGAACCTCGTCCGGCATTCGTGATGTGAGGCAGCAGGTCTTTGGGAGCGGCGAGCAGTGGACCGGAGGTGATCAGGCACTCGGTGCCCAGCTCGCGCGGCAGCACGGTCGCGAATGTCGTTTTACCAAGCCCCGGCGGCCCATCCAGCAGCAGGTGCCCAAGCGGCTCGCTGCGCATTTTTGCCGCGTCAATCATGATCTGCAGACGGTCGACGACCTTTCGCTGTCCCACGACGTCGCACAGCCGCTGCGGCCGAAGCGTGTCGTCGAACTTCTCGTCGTTAATGTCGAACGACGAACGAAATGGCTCGGGTTCTTCATCGTCGTCAGAACTCTGAAATGTTTTTTCGCGGGCCATCCTGTTGCCGGTTTCCGTCCTGTGAGTGGCGAAGTGTCTTGCCGGTTCAACGCTGCAATTGCGACGTTTGATTAACAGCCTGTTGATGAAGTGTGCCACTGGCTCTGCCAGTGCTTTTCGGATCGATTTCACAGACAATTCAGCACTGGCAAAGCCAGTGGCACACGACGAAACTAAACCATCGATTATTTCCATCAGCCTGCTAAGGTTCGTCGTTGGTCTCGGTCTTTGTCTTGCCGACATCCGACTTCTGGGCCTTCAGTTTTTCTTCGACGCGTTTGATCAATTCCGCGTCGGGATGACTTTCTTCTTTGACGAGTTCAAGTGCCTTCTCCCATGCCTTGGTGGCATCAGGCGTTTCTTTGATTGCTCCGTAGCAATCGCCGAGGTGTTCCCAGATTGTGGCGTCGTTGCCAGTTTCAAGTTCCGTTGCTTTCCTTAGCCAGGTGATCGCCTCTTTGTGCTCGCCCAGCTTGAACAGCACCCATCCAAGACTGTCGAGGTAGGCTGCGTTTTCAGGCTCTGCGTCAACGGCCTTCTGAATCATCTTGCGAGCCTTCTCAAGGTTCTTCCCCTGGTCGGCGTAAAGATATCCGAGGTCGTTATTGACGCCGATGTCGTCCGGATTTTCAGCGAGGAACTTTTCGAGGATGTCTTCACCGCGTTTGAGATCGCCAAGCTGCACATAGACAGCGGACAGGCTGAACTTTGCCTGCTTCGTCCACGGTTCAGAGGTTGGCCATTTCGCGATAAAAGCTTCGAACTTTTTCGCAGCCTCAGCCATCCGATGGGCGTGGTAGTAAATCCATGCTTCGCGGAAGGCGAGCAGTGGGTGTCCGCCTGGGACGAGCGTGATCGCATCCGCGATCGCTTCCAACGCGGGGTCAGTTTCGCCGGAAAGTTCCAGAGCCAATGCCAGCCGCAAAAGATTGTCGGGCTTTGCTCCTTGAAGCAACGGCTTGCCGGCAGCTTCCCGATAAACCGCGGCGGCTTCGGTGTAAAGTTCTGTTGCCATGAAGAGTTCGCCGAGTGCTCGGTAAACGATTGAGGCCTGAGCCGGGTTTGCCGTTAATGCCAGGCGGTACATCTCCGCAGCGTCTTCAGTTCGTTTGGCACCCTCGACGACTTCGGCGACGAAGAGCAGTTTGCCAAAATGTTCGGCGTGAGCACCGTCGGCCGTTTGCTCGCGAATGATCTTGAGGAAGTCGTCCTGAAAGGTCTTGTCCTTCTGCAGGACTTCCAGTTCGGTTGCGAGTGGTTCTGGAAGAGGACGTTGCTGCCAGGCCTGGACGTAGACTTTGGAGATATTCTCCAGCAGTTCGGCTGCTTTCATCTGTCGACGATAGATTTGAGCGAGCCCCAGGTACGCTGCCGGAGACGGCCCGTCTTTCAGCGACGCTGTAAAGATTTCTTCGGCTTCTTCCAGGCGATCCTTCTCGAGGTACGCTTCGGCGAGGAACGATTTTGCCTCGCGGTTGGTCGGGTCATTCTTCACCAGCTCCTCAAGACGGGTCGCCAGCGAATCTTCCTGTTCGGTCTTCACAAGGATCTGCTGCAACAGCCGATACGGTCCGCGGCCCTTGTCCAGCTTCGAGCCGAAGAAGATATCAATCTGCTTCAACGCTGAGGTGTAATCTTCCTTCTGAAAGTAGAGCTGAGCGAGAAGATAATTGACGCCGCCGGGCTTGCCGCTCCGCTCGGCACTGGCTTTTTCGAGGGCTGTCAGGGCCAGATCGTTTCGATTGGCCTGCAGAAACACCTGACCGATCTGCTCGTACGATGTGCTCCGATGTTTTTGCAGTTCGTCGCGAGTTCGACGATCGAGCCCATACTTGTTCGGGTCAAGCAGCGCTGCCAGCACGATCTCGTAAGCATCGGCGGCCTTTTCAATTTCGCCGAGCCCCTTGTAGATGATTCCCAGGTCGCGGTTGATCAGGACGTAAAAACCGCTCAGCTCTTTCAGCTTTGGCGAACTACGGGCCTGCTCAAGATACTTGATCGCTTGATCAAGCTTGCGGCCGCGAACCATTTCGACGCCCAACTGCCTGAGCAACTGAAAATCATCCGGGTCGAGTTCGACGGCGTCGATCGCGTATTTCAGCGCTTTCTCGCCCTGATCCAGACGCAAGGCCATGTCGATCATGGCTCGAATAATTTCGATACTGCCGGGTTCGAGCGCGGCTGCTTTTTCGTACGCTTTCAACGCTTCGTCAAACCGCTCGCGCTGCTGGTGCAGTCGTCCTGTCATGAACCAGGCGGCTGCGTTTCCGAGCTGTTCTATTTCGACCGTGCGAGGGTTGACAGGGACGAGCAGCGGAGCCGGATCGTCAAGCATCTGCAACTGGTACGGGCGACCTTCGAAAACCGAAGCTCCGCGGTCTTCCTCAGCAGCCGGAAGAGCCGACGGCAATACCACAACGACTGACATTGCCAGTGCGAATTCCTGTAACGGTCTGGCCATGACGCTCTCCTCTTGTGAAGCAGATCCTTCCGGGGCAGACCCTTCTATCGCGATTTTCGACGAACAGCCGCGACGAAATTCGATCGTTTGCAGAAGGCTCTGTAAAACTAACAGGTTCGGTAGCTTAGCGGTCGGCAGGGACTCCGACCAATAGTCCTTGCCAAATCCTGTTTCGCCGCTTGTTTTCCTCAGTTTGCGACTCAACAATGCTGACTTCGGTGGCGCCGCAGCGGGCAGGATGTGCCATCACCGAATTAATGTCCTCTATATTTGAGATATCGAAGAATCTGGTGAATGACGGGTTGTCCACCAACTGCAGCCGAGCTGCGTTGTGTGAGTCTGCCTGAGAAAAGGCTGAATCATGACAACCGTGCTGATTGTTGACGACTCGGTCGTCGATCGAAAGCTGGCGGGTGGCTGCCTGAAGAACTGCAATTTTGAAGTCGCGTTCGCGTGTGATGGCCGCGAAGCTCTTGAGCTGATGGCAGACGATTTGCCCGACGTCGTCGTCACCGACTTGCAGATGCCCGAAGTCGACGGCCTGGAACTCGTCAAACAGATTCGCAAACTGCACCGGCAGATTCCCGTCATTCTGATGACGGCTCACGGCAATGAAGAGGTTGCCGTTTCTGCGCTCAAAGCCGGAGCGGCCAGCTACGTTCCGAAAAAGAACCTCTCGCGAGACCTCGAAGAAACCGTGAAGAGCGTGCTGTCGGTCGCGTCGTCGGAACGTGCCGAGCAGGAAATACTCGAAAGTCTGACAAGCGTCAGTATGGAATTTGAACTGGGGAACGAGATCGCCGCACTCCGACCGTTGATCCTGGTCATGCAGGGGCACATGCGACAACTGGGAGTCTGCGAAGAAGCAGACATCATCCGAGTTTCGACTGCTCTCCAGGAGGGGCTGATCAACGCGATCGAGCATGGAAATCTCGAACTGGATTCAAAGCTCCGCGAATTAAAGGACAACACGTACCAGAAGCTCGGCGATGAACGACGAAAGCTGGAGCCCTACGCCAGCCGAAAGGCTTACGTGACGGCCGAGTTTAATCGTGAAGGCTGCCGCTGGAAGATCCGTGATGAAGGACAGGGGTTTGATCCGGATTCGCTGCCAGACCCTCGCGACCCGGTCAACATCCAGCGAGTCAGTGGCCGAGGCCTGTTGCTCATCAGAACTTTCATGGACGAAGTTTCGTTTAACAGCAACGCCAGTGAGATCACGATGTTCCGCAAACGAACGACGACTTAGCTGCTTGTGGTTCTCCTGAGCGTACGGCCGCCAAATAGATTTGCCGAGCTCATTGTTTGCAGGCTGCCGGAATCACTTGAATGGCTTTGGCAGACGAACTAACACGCTGCCTGGCGTTATAGTTAACGTTCCCTCCCCCACTGCGGCCGACTTCGATCATCCGAAGCAGGCCGTCCTTCCTTAAGCGACATTCGGAGTCCTCAATGCTTCATGCCAGCCATGCAGCGTGGTTGCGCACATTATTGTTTTCCACTTGTGCGGTTGCCTTTCTTCAACACATCGCTCACGCCGACGAGCATCCCGGCAAGGTGATCTACACGAAGCTTTGTGCGTCATGTCACGGAGTCGATGGCCAGGGTACGGCCGAGAATTTTCCGGAGGCACTGGCTGGTGATCGCCCGCTCGTCGACCTCGCCCGAGTCATCGCCGAAACGATGCCCGAAGGTGAACCCGAAGTTTGCGCCGGCGAAGATTCGAAACTCGTCGCCGCCTTCATCTACGACGCGTTTTATTCGCCGGTTGCACAGGCTCGAATTCGGCCGCCGCGAGTTGAACTCGCTCGACTGACAAACACTCAATACCGCAACGCAGTCGCCGACGTGATCGGTCAGTTCCGGGGCGGACGACCGTTCGACGATAAGCGAGGCCTTCAGGCCGAATACTTCGCGTCCGGTCGGTTTCAGCGAAACAAAGAACTCGACTTCAATCGCGTCGACCCGATGATCGACGTCGATTTCGGCGAGGACGTCCCCGCTGGAAGTAAGTTCACGAAGAAGGACGAGTTTTCCATTCGCTGGCAGGGATCGGTGATTGCTCCGGAAACGGGCGACTACGAATTCGTCATCAGAACGGACAATGGATGCCAGTTCTGGCTCAATCATTCTCAGATTCCCTTCATCGATGGCAAAGTTCGTTTGGGCGACGACGCTGAATATCGCAAGAGCATGTTCATGGTTGGCGGCCGCCCGTACCCGCTGCGTCTCGACTTTTTCAAGTTCAACGGCAAGTCGGGCGAAATACGACTTCGCTGGAAGGCTCCTCACAAAACGGAAGAGCCGATCCCCGAGCGTTTCCTTACTCCGACGCGCTACGCAGAAGTGCTGACGGTTGAGACTCCATTTCCGCCTGACGATCGCAGCGAAGGTTACGCTCGCGGCACGTCTGTCTCGAAAGAATGGGACGCGGCCACGACGTCCGCGGCGATCGAGGTTGCGGCGAAAGTGTTTGAAGACCTCGATCGACTTTCCGGCAGCCGTCCCGACAAAGACGACCGATCGAAAAAGTTGAAGGAGTTCTGCGAACGGCTTGTCGAACGTGCGCTGCGCCGCCCTTTAACGGACGATCAGAAACAGCTCTACATCGAGAGCCAGTTTCAAAAAGCAGAAAACGAAGAAACCGCAGTTCGGCGAGTCGTGATGCTGGCGCTCAAGTCCCCAAGATTTCTTTACCGCGAAATCGGCGGCGAGAACGATGCCTTCGACATTGCATCCAGATTGTCATTTGGTCTGTGGGACTGCCCGCCTGATAACCAACTCTGGAACGGCGCCAACGGCAACTCCCTGGATAGTCGGATCAAAGTGGCTCGTTTTGCCGATCGCATGGTCAACGACCCGCGAACCAGAACGAAGCTCCGCGACTTCTTCCATTTCTGGCTGAAGCTCGACCATCTGACTGACGTGTCAAAGGATGCGGACCTGTTTGCAGGATTTGACCGCGAGTTGGCGTCGGACCTTCGTACTTCCCTCGAACTGACGATCGACGATTTCATCGCCAGCGAGAAGCCAGACTTCCGGCAACTCCTTCTCCGCAATGAAACATTTCTCAGTCAACGACTGGCTAAGTTCTACGGAGTCGGCGCATCGGCGGATGCGTCGTTTAAGAAAGTCGCCTTCGAACCGGACGCTCGGTCGGGCATCCTGTCTCACCCGTTTCTGATGAGCGGCTTTGCGTATCACGACCTCAGCTCGCCGATTCACCGCGGCGTGTTCATCTCGCGGAGCATTCTCGGCCGGTCGCTCAAGCCACCGGCTGAAGCGATCACACCGGTCCCCCCGGATTTGCACCCCAATCTGACGACGCGGGAACGAGTGGCTCTGCAGACAAACCCCGTGGCCTGCCGATCCTGTCATGAGATGATCAATCCGCTTGGCTTTGCTCTGGAAAACTTTGACGCGGCTGGCCGCTTCCGTCAGAAAGAACAAAACAGGGACATCGACGCTGCGGGTTCGTACCTGCAACAGTCAGGCGAACTGGCAAAGTTTTCAGGAGCGAAGGAGCTCGGTGAATTCCTCGCCGGCAGCGACGAGGTCCATCTTGCCTTTGTCGAGCAACTGTTTCAGCATGTCGTTAAACAGCCAATCCAGGCTTACGGTTCCGGTCAGAAGGAAAACCTGAGAAACTTATTGTCCCAAAGCGGGTTTAACGTCAACGCCCTGCTCGCCGAAATCGCAACGGTCGCCGCGTTCGATCATCCGGTTAAATCTGAGGCTTCTCAATGAGAATCGAAATTGACCAGCTCAAAAAATTGCCTGTCGATCAGAAGCTTCGAATTGTCGAAGAACTCTGGGACGACATTCTCGCCTCTGATGAGCCGTTGACTCTCCCTCCAGAAACACAACACGAAATTTTGAATCGAGCCGCCGATCTCGACACAGATCCAGACTCAGCTTTGACCAGACAGGAACTCTGGCAACAGGTCAATACACCGCATGGCTGACCCGCTCCGTTTTCATCGTCAGTTTGTTTCCGACCTGAGATACGCGACGGAATGGTACGACTCTGTTTCCGCTGAACTCGGCAACCGTTTTCGGTTACAAGTCGATGCGAGGTTTGACAACATTGCGACGAGTCCTGATTCATTTGCGATCGCGTTTGACGACATCCGGTTTGCGAGAATTCACCGTTTCCCCTACATCATCATCTTCAAAAGACTGAACAACTACATCCACGTTCTGGGGCTGTTTCACGGGACAAGCGATCCTGCGAAATGGCAACGCAGAAGCAACGAATAAAACCCTCCCCCAAGCTCCACTCAAAGCCCCGCCATGCCACGCCCCTCCTCGCGACGACGGTTTCTGAAAACTCTGGGTCTGAACGCGGCAGCACTACCGTTTCTGACAAATCTGCCGAGCCTCGGATTTGCAGGCAGCACGACGCGCAAGAAACGCTTCGTTGTGATGTTCAGCCCGAACGGGACCGTTCCGAATCAGTTCTGGCCAGACCAGCAAGGGCCGGATTTCGATATCAAGTCAATCCTCAAGCCGCTCGAACCGTACCGCGATCAGATGCTCGTCCTGAACGGCGTCTGCGACAAAGTCAAAGGCGACGGCGACAGCCACATGCGGGGAATGGCCTGCCTGCTGACCGGCATCGAACTTTTCCCCGGCAACATTCAAGGCGGCTCGCACACTCCCGCCGGCTGGTCAACCGGCATCTCTCTCGACCAGGAATTGAAGAACGTCTTCCAGGCCAACCCGGAAACAAAAACACGGTTTGGCTCGCTGGAGTTCGGAGTGATGGTTCCTGACCGAGCCGACACGTGGACTCGCATGAGCTACGCCGGAGCCAACAAGCCTGTCGCCCCGATCGACAACCCGTACGAGATGTTTGAAAAGTTGTACGGACAGGTGCAGGATCGCGAATCGCTGACAAGCATCCTCGACGATGTGCAGTCGGACCTTAAGAAACTGCAAAGTGTGGTCAGTGCTGAAGACCGCCATCTTCTCGACGAACAGGTAACGTTCGTCCGCGAGATGGAACTGCAACTCAAGGCGGATCCCGAAACCGAAGCTGGTCACACGATTCCAGAAATCGACCAGGGCGTTCGGGAAGACAACGACAACATCCCTCAGATCAGCAGGATGCAGATCGACCTGATGGTCAACAGCTTCGTTTCAGACTTCTCGCGCATCGCCACGCTGCAGTACACGAATTCCGTCGGCCAGGCGAAGATGAGGTGGCTGGGAATCGAAGAAGGTCAGCACTCGTTGTCGCACGAAGGCGACGACAATAAAGACGCTCAGGAAAAGCTGACAAAGATCAACACGTGGTATGCCGAGCAGCTTGCCTACCTCGTCAAACGACTGGCGGAAACTCCCGAACCCGGTGGCCCCGGCAGCCTGCTCGACAATACTCAGATTGTCTGGGGCAACGAACTGGGCAAAGGAAACTCGCACACGCTGGACAACATCCCGTTCGTACTGATGGGGGGCGGATCTGACTTCAAGACCGGACAGGCGATCAAGTTTAACAAAGTGCCACATCATCGACTGCTGCTTTCACTGGCTCATAGCTTTGGCCATGAAGTCAAAACCTTCGGCAATCCGGCCTTCTGCGATGACGGCCCGTTAACCGGACTCTCCTGATAGTAACCAAGGCGTCGTATGATGACGGCCGAAGAACTTCTTAAGCAGTACGAGCCTCAGCAGACAGTGACGCTCGAATACGAGCGGCAGCTCTGGCAGGCTCGCTTCACGCCGTGCGGAAAATTTCTGGTCGGAGTCGGCTACGACGCCACGATCCAGCGATGGTCCGTCAACGAGGACAGCTTCGAATTGCTGCCCGCATTCACTGGCCACAACGGCTGGCTGCAATGCCTCGCGTTCGTGAACGACGACCAGCGCTGCCTCACCGGAGATTCGTGGGGACGAGTAAGCTGCTGGGACTACTCGTCTCAGGATTCGGCTAAGCCTTTGTGGACCGTTCCCGACGCCCTCGCCGGCTGGGTTCGAGCGATGGCCGTATCGTCCGACGGAAAATTGCTGGCCATCGGCGGCAACGACTCCACAGTCCACATACTGTCGACAGGCGACGGACGGGTTGTCCGGCAGACTACCGAATTACCACACGAGATATTCAGCCTGGCATTTCATCCGAACGGCGAATCATTCGCTGCCGGAGACTTTCACGGAACGATCCGCGAGTTCGAAACAGAAACCGGAAAACAGATCCGTGAGTTTACTGCCGAGGGTTTTTACCAGCTCAATCACATCCAGGATTGCGGCGGCGTCAGACACCTCGCGTTTAATCAGGACGGCTCTCAACTGATCGCCGGAGGCATGAAAGAGCCCAGCGGCGGATTCGCCAAAGGAAGTCCGATCGTAAAGCTCTTCGACTGGAAAACCGGCCAGCAAATCCACGAGCTGATTCCCGGCGACAGCCAGGACGGATTCATCTACGACGCCTGGTTCCATCCGGATGGCTTCGTCGTCGGTACGGCCAGCGCTTTCCCTGGCAAAGGCAAACTCTTCTTCTGGAAACCGGGCGACGAAAAACCATTCTACGTCGGCGACAAGCTGACCAATGGCCACAGCATCGCAATGCACCCCGGCGGCCAACGTCTTGCATTCACAATGGCCGACTCAAGAAACGCAAACGGCCGCCCCCTCAAAGATGGAGAATACGCCGGCGGCACGGCCAAAATTTACATCCTGAAATTTCCCGAAGCGGTTGCCCCAACATCAGCCTGATTCGCACCCACCTGATACCTCGTGACCATCGAATTCATCCAGTCGCTGATCGTGAGGCGGGCAGAAGTGAGACTGCCCAGTTTGAATGCCTACCTGAAATGAGTTTTTGGACCTCTGGCTTAGCCTGATGCAGTTCTTCGAAACCTTCAGGTGTTCTGTATCTGAGCGTTTGATGGATTCTTTTTGAGTTGCATAAAGTTTCGATGTACAGGATCACGTTGAGTCATGCGTGTGTGATCTCATCGAAGGATTCGTACTTCGACTGCTCATGCTTGAGCGACCAGAAGAAACGTTCCGTGAGGGCGTTGTCGTAGCAGCAATCTAAAAGACGCTGGCAGTAACCGGACTACAGCATGGCGAATCGCTGCTGTCGAGATTCGCAACCTGGATCTCGACGATCCGAAGCCATTCCGTAAACTGGATCGGTGAATCAGGCATCTCACCCAAGGCTGCACAGAAGCTAATGCGGCACAGCGACGTCACTCTGACAATGAGGTGCAGCGACGCAAGTCGTTCAACAACGTAAAAAGCCAAAAACAGCGGCAATCCCGCAGCTTTTGGCTCTGATGAGGAAGTACACCCGGCAAGATTCGAACTTGCGACCTCCGGTTTCGTAAACCGGCGTTCTATCCAGCTGAACTACGGGTGCAAATTTGTTTGCGGTGGCCTGATTTTACAAATTCCGGAATGACAGGCTGAGCCGCAACGCGCGTCTTATATCAGGGCTGGACGGCGATTTGTAGTCAAATCGGCGGACGGCTGCCGACGCAGGGCGATTGCACGTTAAGTCATGCTGCAAACAGTATTTTGAGCCGGTAGTCGTCGGTGAGTGCTGCTGAGAGTCGCTTGATTTGATTCCCACTTTGGATGTCTGTTCGTTCTTCAGCATGCTCAATGCCTCCCGACGAAGCAGACTGAAGTTGTTCCAGCTGATTGCGTCTGGAAAACAGGTCATTCAGCAATTCACGCAGCTCGCTGACGTCGGCGACGTGCGGGCGTCACTCGGCGGCGCCGGGTTGTGTTGCGTGCTTTTCGAACGGTCGCTTTCGCGCGGCCGGGTTTCAAAGCGTTGGCTTGAATCAGTTCGAACTCGGCCAGCATCTCAGCAGCGTTCGCATACCGGCGGCGAGGATTCAACTCGATCGACTTCTGCAGAAAGACAATGAAGTCGCCGCTCGTCGATCTCTTCAGACGAGCGTGCCCTTCCAGCGGCCATTCGAACGGCCATTCGGGAAGATGCCCCGTCATCAGCCGATAGATCAACAGGCCGAGCGAAAAGACATCCGAACGCAGCGAAGGCCGCCCCATCGCCTGATCAGGTGACATGTACCCGACCGTCCCCGAACCAGAGCCATGCACTGTTCGGCGAGCGATTCTGGCGATGCCAAAATCTGCCAATCGAAGCCGATTCTCCGGAAATAGAATAAAGTTTTCCGGCTTGATGTCGCAGTGAATGATCTTTCGCTCGTGAGCGTGAGCGACTCCTGCCAACATCTGCTGGACGAGATCCATGCGTTTCTGCATGGTCATCCGTTTCTGCCATCGATCCAGCAACGTCGCCACTCCTAGAGGAGAAGCAATCACGAAGCGGTCGTCGATAATGCTGGCATCTTTGATCGGCAGAACGTTCGGGTGATCCAGCTTTGCAGCCAGCCTTGCTTCGTTCCGAAACGTTCGCAGAGCGTCTTCAGTAATGTGCTCGTCATGCGGAACCTTCAGCGCGACGCGGATTCCTTCAATCGTATCGAAAGCTCGATAAACAGCGGCAAACCCTCCCAGAGCCAGCCGCTTCTCGATCCGATACTTCCCGATGTATTGTCGCGCTTTAAGCAATGTCGGGCCTCATTCCGTCGAGCCATGTCTTACCGGCAGACCGATCTCTCCATCAGTCTCAACCGACCAACCTCGAATTTACAAAGAGATACGCCACGAACTCTTCAAACCATCCGCGCAGCAGAAGAGCGACGGATGGTATTATCGTTCGCAGCCGCACTTTCCTTAACCAAGACCTGCCGCGATTCGACGATTTTCAAGGATGAATTTTGAATCGCGCCATCCGCTTTAGTCAAGGCTGCCGCCGTGACGAAGCCGCCTGCATTCGGACCTGTTCGTCTCGCAGGAAATCAGTGCCACGGATACTGCGAATACGGTCGGTAGCCAGGGCGGATTGACGGCAGATAGCGGATTGTAATTTCGTGTCTCGTGGCTTGTCGAGGTAGCGAGGGGGGAGCCACGATGATCGGGTGAAGCTGCCCCAGCATGATTTCCATCGTGGCTTGATGACGGTATGCGGGGTTGGCATCGTACTCGGATCGGCTGAACGGAATCGAATTGTAGATTTCCCGGTAGCTCCGGGAATCTTTCGCAACGTTTGCGACGCGCCTCGGTTTTGCTGGCTCCGGTGTGTTCGCAACTGTCGAGTCAGCAAACTTTGCCGCGAATCTGGCCATCGTCGCTCGTTTCTTTTCTGCAGCGGCGGAGTCACGAGCCTCATCGGCAGCTCGTTTGCGAGACTTCGATGCAGCACTTTCATCGTCGTGTCCGGACCGTTTTTTCTGCCACTCGGCGCGAGCTTTCTCGCTGGCTGTCTCTTTCGCCATGGGGGCGGCAGCAGGTTTCTTCGGAGCCGACTTTGCCTCGGCAGATGCTCTCTTTTTCGCGACGGGTTTTGCGACGGGTTTCGACTTTGCCGACGGCTTCGCAGGCTTCTTCTCTGCCTTCGCCTTGGCGGGCTGCTTTTCTTCCTGCGGAGCCACAAGAATCGGAGCGTCGTCCTCTTCAGCGGCCTTGCCAGCAAGTGCCTGACAGGCTGGAGCAATCACCACGTCGACCACTTCACTCGCCTGCGAAACGCCGGGCACGATTTGAATCGCTGGAGTCTTTTCGGATGGCGAACCAGCTCGCCCCGTTTCATCGGCATGAGCATCGGACAAGGCCGACAACGACGCACCGGCGGCCGCGACAGCAGCCAGTATCAAACAGCGGAATCCAGAGTTCGTCATGACGACTTCCTTCAGGCAAGGTCCAGCGGCGAAACATTTGGCGGACTCCAGTCCCGACAAACTCCAGCCTGGTGATCAGAGCGGTACATCAACGCAACCGTTGAAACCGGCAAATTCAAACCAGACGCCCCAACCTACCGAGCCCTTCCGCAGACTGTCAAACTCCAGACCACGCTCCCGCCCTTCTCTGCACAATCCGCCAGGCATCCATCCTGACAAACTGCTCACTCCTGCCTCACGATCATGATTCTGGTTGATTGGCCGCAGATCAACGCAGATATTTCTGAGCGGACCTGGGACCGATTCAGGGCTCGAAACTTTGGTTTCATTTCGACTGTGATCTGAAAACCAGCCGCCCCGAAACCTGTCTCTTCCAGAAACATCTGCGTCCATCTGCGAAAATCTGCGGCCTAAACCTCCAGCCCTGCGGATTTCTGAATCTCGCGGATCTGGTCGGCTTCGGGGAATCCCATTCTTCATCACCGCCGCGTGAGCCAGCGGTTGTTAACGCTGAGTAATCTGTCGGCGCGGCAGAACACGCGGTCGCACCGGCCAGACAGAATAGATTCTTGAAGGCAGACGAGAATTGTTTTGCAGGTGTAACCTGACTGACCGAACGATCATACTGCCCGGAGTCATGACCGAATTTCAAGTCGACGCGAACAGTGTTGTGTCCAGACCCGGCAATTCGGCACCAGAACCGTGCGACGAATAACGTCACCCCCCGGGAGCGGGAACAACCACACGGTTCACTCAGCGACTGCCGCCGACTCAAGAAGCGTCTGAAAAGCATCGCGTTTGGCGAGGTTGCGGAAGGAAGATTCTCCGCGAGCGAGTTGAGCCGCGTCGGGGCCGGAGCGGTTTCCTTTTTGCCAGAGAGCCAGGCCTCGTTCCAGGATGTCGAGAGCCGACTGTTCGTAGCCCTCCGCTTTGTCGGGTGATGCGGCGGCCAATTCGGCGTAGATGCACGCGACATTGTGCAGGATGAGATAGTCGCCTGCGCCGTGCAGGATCGCTCGCAACGCCGCTCGTTCAGCGTCGGCGGATGGATTCTGCAGGGCCAGCAGAAATCCATGTGCCGAGTGTGCTTCCGCGTTTTCTGGATTCGCCTTTAACGCGGCTTCGAAATCGGCCAGCGCACCGTCGCCGTTTCTCAGCCGCAGGACCTGAAGCCAGCCTCGCTTGACCAGCAACGCGTCATCGTCGGGCTTCACTTCCAGGCTCTTCGAGTAAGCGGCAAACGCGTCGTCCGCCGCGCCGAAGAGTTCGAGCACGGAACCGGTCTCCGAGTAAAGCTCGGCCGAATCGCCACCCTGCTTGATCGCTTGTTGAAGCTCGGCCAGCGCCTGAGTCAGCAATCCTTTCCGATCAAGTTCGACGCCTTTCGGAATCGACGAAGAAATCAGCCGACGCAGGAATCGAGCCCGGTCAAAAGCCGCCTGCCAACCGGCTGGATCAAACGTCTGCTCAGTCGCATCTCGTCCGGTGCGAGTTGCGTTGCTCGCCAGCCACGAGTTCAGACATTCTGTCCCTCGATCAAGATCACCCGTCAGAAAATAGATGCGACTTTGAAGTAACTTCGCGGACGGAAATTCCGGACGTGCCGACAACACTTTTTCCAGATCGCTGATCGCCGCGGCAGACTCACCGGCTTCCCAACGCAGCACCGCTCGATAGTACGCGGCTTCGGCCATCGGCGAGTGACTGGAACTTTCCAGCAAACGCGT
>CALDJX010000571.1 GCA_937899075.1 uncultured Planctomyces sp.
ACGGCTGTCGAATCCAGCTCACACTTCACGCTGCGCACAGAATAGACAGCTACTCTAAAAGAGATGGGCCACCCCGCGAGTTTCTAATCCACTGGTGTTAGGCCTTGATCTTTACTCTTGCGACGCAGTCGTGCTACGCCGCAGCCGAAGGCTACAGTGACCAGCAAGGCTGCTGATGACGGTTCGGGTACCGGTGAAGGCTCAGGCGAAGATGATGAAGGCTCAGGCGAGGATGATGCCGTGCCATAGTACATGCGATCAAAACCTAACGCCTCACCTGCAACGCCAACTTGCGTAATGGTGAGCTGAGAAAACGCTGCGTCCGAAATAAGCCCAAAAAAGAAATCCGTATCTGGAGCGACATCTGCGCTCGCAATACTCGTGACGCTGTTGCCGGCATTGTCGGCGTAGTTCAGGACGGTTGGACTTCCATTAAAGATACGGTCCACATCGTTGATGTCGATGCCAAACGCGGTGATCGGTGAGTCAAATATCCACGTACCGCTGTCGCCAGAGAATAGATCTAGCCGTAGGTTTCTACCGCCTTCTGAGGTGAGAAACCCAGTAGTGTCGGAAATGATAAAACCGCCCGACGGCGCAGTGACACGGAACTCGCGTGACGCACCAACGGGAAAGTTGACGGAGTTAGCGGTTGAGAATGCAGTATTGAAGCCTTCGAGTGACAGGGAGCCAGCTTGAGCCAAGAACGATGTTCGAGCGGAATCCTGATTGCCGTCTGAACTGTTCCCTTGGAACGTAATAATGGCAGCGTTCGCATTTGGAACTGCGATCCAGAAAGCTATCAGAGCTGCAGAATACAGTCGCATATCAATATCTCGACGCTCAGGTATCGGGTAATTCTCGCGACATGCTACATCTAACGAATACATTCTGACACATTGGGAACCGCGCAAGAGAGGAGAGACAACGAAGTGATGACGATTGTGACAGTTGTTCGATTCGTAGGGCCTAGCAGGGTAGCCCATCTCTTTTTTGGATTGTCTGGGTGCCGCAGGCACAAGAGGCCTTATCCTCAGCTATTGATGAAGATTTAGAGCTTCGATCTAAATCGCACACGCACGATGAAACTTCTTGTCGCTGTGTGGCGGCGCCGTTCTGGCGGTGCCACCCTTGGACGTTGACCTGGTTAAACGGTGGTCTTGTGCAGCAGCGGGAAGAATTGTCCGTCGAGCGGTTGGCCGGTTGGAATTGTGGGCATGCCAGCCAGCAGAGGATCGTTTGAGTCGGACATGACTCCGTCCCGGACGACGTTGAGGACGGTGGCTCGTCGCGGAGAACTCGTGCTGTTTTCGTACGAGCCGTGCACCATCAGCGGGTGATGGAAGGATGCTTCGCCGGCTTTCAGTTCGATGGCGACCGGATTCTGAAAGCGTTCCCACTGGTCGGGTGAAAGAGCTTCTTTAATTGCGTCCATGTCGCCGGCCAGGCCGGTGATTGGCAGCAGGTCCCACTTGTGGCTGCCAGGGATGTATTGCAGGCACCCGTTGCTTGACGTCGCCTCGTCGAGACCGATCCAGCAGGTGAGATGCGCCATCGGCTGAGTCCGGGTCCAGTAGGAATAATCCTGATGCCAGGCGACGACTCCGCCGTGCTCGGCCGGTTTGCAGAATAGCTGATCGTGCCAGAACCGGACGGAACCGCCCAACAGTTGCGAGGCCGGGATCCCGAACGCCGGGTGCCAGAGTAAATCGTGGAAACCTGGCGACACCCGCCATGCTCCGAGAGCGTGAAACAGGACGCGGCTCGGGTCGGCGGACTCGTTGGAGTGGTACTCGTGCCAGAGTTCGCGCCCGTCGTGCTGAGGGTCGAACAACGCAGCAAGCTCTGTTCTCAGCTGCTCGATCTGCTCGTCTGACAGAATACGGACGCCGGAGACGTAGCCGTTTTCGTGAAAGAAGGCGATCTGCTCATCGCTCAGGCGAAACGCCGCGTCTGGATCTTCGAAGTACGTTCCTCGATCGAGGAAGTCTGAAACCGGTTTGTGATCGGTCGAAAAATCGTGAGCCATTTTCACATCGCCTATTTAGTAGTGGAGCCGGCTGACTTTTTAACGCAGAAGTCGGAGAGGTGACAAACGCAGAGGACAGGGAGAGTCAATCGGCTCTCCGCTTTCTCTGCGAGTCCTCAGCGATCTCTGCGTCCCGTTCTTTAAGTTTTCCGGGACAATTAAAATTCATTTGAGCTTCTAAACGACACTCTCTGAGCCCTCGCGGAACTCATCTTGAGGCAGTTTGGCGAATCCATTACTTGTACCGCCCCCATCCGAAGCAACCGCTCTGATTGCTCCCCAAATCTTTCGAAATCCCTCTGCGAGTCCTACCAATGATCCTTTTCGGGACCAGCGGTCACCGTGCGTGGCAAAGCAACCGTTCTGCAACAGCGATTCTGCCTGCATTGGCAGTAACTCTGCTCGTCAGCGGCTGCCAGGGTGTACCTCATTCGCGCGGCACTATGACGCCGCGCGGGCAATCTCCAGGCTACGCTCGCGACGTTCAGCAGGAATTCAGCGAGTTTCCGTCTTCAGGTGCGCCGTTAAGCCAGGGGCCGGGCGGTCCTGAGCTGCTGGACGAAGACTCGATCGAAGGCGAACAGGTCGTCGACAACACGCTGGTCGATATTCGGGTCGAGGGTAACGACACCATCGAGACCGGCGCCGTCATGGCTTTTGTGAAGTCCCAGGTCGGGCGTCCTCCGAATGAGCGGCAGATCAAAGAAGACCTGCGCGCTCTGTACGCGACGAAATGGTTCTTCAGCGTCGAGCGTCGCTACCGCATGACTGAACGCGGCCTGGCTCTGGTCTTCCGAGTGCTTGAGCGGCCGGTTGTCCGAACCGTCGTGATCAAGGGAAATGAAAACTTTCCGAAGCGGCAGATTCTCAAGCAGGTCAGCATCGAGCCTGGCTCGCCATACGACGTTGCCACCAACCGGGCGGCAGCTCGCAAGATCGAAGATTACTACCACGACAAAAAATCGTATCCGCAGGCAAAGGTCACTCTGGAATCTGGCGGAAACAAAGAAGACCGGGACGTGGTGTTCAAGATTGAAGAGGGACCGTACACCGTCATCAAGGACACGCAGTTCGAGGGCAATTCGATTCGCGACGGCGTGTTGCGAACTCAGATCAAATCGAAACGGACGGTGCTTGGCTGGCTCGCAAACTTTTCACCGTTCGGAACGCTGTTCAGCGGCAAGTACAACGAAGCCACGCTGCCCCGCGATGTCGCCGCTCTGAAAGAGTACTACCACAATCTCGGTTACTTCGACGTCGAAGTTGAACGCAGCATCAGGCGAAACAATTCGCACTACCTGCCGCAGTTTAAACTCGTAAGAAATCCGAAGAAGGATTCCAAGTACGAGCATCTGCCGATTCCGTACCTTCGACTGAAGCGGGCTGAGGGAGCGACCTTCGTTTATTCAGTGAACGAAGGGCCGCGATTCAAGCTTCGCAACATCGAGATGGAAGGCAACGAGATCTTCTCGCAGGATGAACTGCTGGCCGCTTCCGATCTCAGCCCCGGCGATTACTTCAACGCTCGATACTTGAACAAAGATGTTGCCGACATGCGGGAGCGTTACGGCGAACTCGGCCGCATGTTCGCTCAGGTGAATGCCGTTCCGCGATTTATTGACGGGCAGCCTGGCATCGTGGACCTCGTCTACCAGGTCGACGAAGATCGGCCGTACGAGATTCGCAAAATCAACGTTGTGATCGGTGCGCCGGGCGGAAATCCTCACACTCGTGAAACGGTTGTCCGAAACCGAATTCTGGTGGCTCCTGGTGACCTCGCAAATCCATTCCTGATCGACAAGAGCAAGGGCCGATTGCGAGGCCAGATCTTCGAAGGCGGCGGCGCCGGTGCGCCGCAGATCAAAGTTTCCAAAGTCAAAGAAGAGTCGTTGCTCGCTGGCATGGTTACTCGTGGCCAAAGTCCTTACGACAGCCAGCCCGTGCCTTACAACCCGATTTTCGAGAATGGAAATGCCGGTGACCCTTACGGCGGCCTCGGAAATCCATACTCGCGAGCGTTGCAGCGACCCGGCCAGGCGGACCTCGACATCTTCGTGACGGAAGCTCAAACCGGACGACTGATGTTCGGCGTCGGCGTGAACAGTGACGCCGGTGTCGTGGGCTCGTTCGTGCTGGAAGAAAACAACTTCGACATCACTCGCTTCCCGACGTCGTTTTCCGACTTCTGGAATGGCGAAGCTTTCCGAGGCAACGGCGAACGTTTCCGCATCGAAGCCGTGCCTGGCGAAATCACCAGCCGCTACTCAGCAAGCTGGCAGACCAGCAACTTTCTGGACACCGACTTCAGTTTCGGGCTGAGCGCATTTTACTATCAGCGATTTCTTCCCGACTGGGACGAAGAACGTGCTGGCGGTCGAGTTTCGCTCGGCTACCAGATTGACAAATGGTGGTCCATCACCGGTGCCTTCCGACTCGAGAGCGTCAACCTGAGCCGACCGGCCGGCGGGATCGGTAACGCGCCGCCGCAACTCCGGAGATCACTGGGCGATACGTTCCTGTCGACCTTCCGAGTTTCAGTCGCTCATGACACTCGCGACTCAGCCTTCCTGCCAACAAACGGGCACTTTCTGGAAGCCGCCTACGAAGTTGGCTTCGGCGATTTCTACTACCCGCGTTACGAACTTTCCGGGACGCAGCACTTGACCGTGCATGAACGACCGGACGGCGGCGGACGTCACATCGTGACCTTCAACGGCCAGCTTGGTTACACAGGGGACGACACGCCGATCTACGAGCGGTTCTACGCTGGTGGTTATCAGTCGTTCCGCGGCTTCGCCTTCCGAGGGATCAGCCCTCAACAAACGACCGACGGACGGATTGTCGATGAAAATTCGACGGGCCTGTCGAGCACTCCGATCGGCGTCGGCGGTAACACGCAGTTGCTCGGCTCGGTGCAGTAC
>CALDJX010000572.1 GCA_937899075.1 uncultured Planctomyces sp.
GAGCACTCAACACTGGCACCTTCAAGGCACTCTTTTCGCCGAGAATCCTCGTAAGGCGAGTCTCCGAAACGGACGGCCGCGGACCGGACACGACAACCATGAATCACATTGACTCCTCAAAGTCCGGAACCGAATCACTCTGTGGACACTATTCAAGACCATATTCAGCGTGCCAAAAACCTGACCACAGACACCAACAGACAATAAACCACTTCAAAACAACGACTTAAGGCACGACCACCCCAGAATCGAAGCCCCTACTGGCACACCTCGTGCATTACTCCATCCATAACGCCCGGCCAAGTCATCAATGGAAAACGACAAGGGCACTAACCGAATCTGGAAGGAATAATGAGATGAGATCAGCAACTGCAAAACTCGCCCACGGATTGATCTTCGGCCTTGCAGTCACTTTGACTGGAGCAACCACACAGGCCGGCCTCTACGAGCACATTGACGATCATTCGCACGATATCGAACGCGAAGCCGAACGTGCTGACGCGATCGTGAAGTACAACTTTCGCCACGCTCCACCATCGATTGTGCAATACCTCCGCGAAGGACTTTGCGGCGTCGCCAAATCAGCCCATGAGCTGCACGAACTGACCAAATGCAGCGGCAACGTCCTGGCGATCGACGCCATGGCCTCGCAGCTCGACGCCCAGTTCCATGAAGTTGAGGAAGGAGTTCTGGTTCTTCGAGAATGGGTGACCGGCAGCAACTGCTCTGTTCGCCGATTCAGTAGCTGCTTTGCTTCGTGCAAACCACGCAGCATCGATCGGGCCAACCTGACGAGCCTGGACCGACGCATTCGTGACATCGACGAAGAGGTCCACGAAATGAGAGACGACCTGCAGAAAGTTCTGGCAGCATTCCACCGCAGCCGACACAGCTCGCACGGTCACAATTCCCCATTCGGCCGAGCCCCCGCACCAGTTGCGTCGCACAACCGATTCGAACCGACTCGACAAATCATCCCGCTGGGTACGTACGAGCGACCGGGCCACGACTTCTCACGAAGCCAAAGCCCGTCACGTGGCAGCAGTTTCTCACGCGGAAGCAGCGTCTCACACAACTCGGGCAGCTTCGGAAGAGACAGCAGAGGATCACGATACAGCCGGCCCTCCGACAGCTCTTACATCCACACTCGCATCGGTGGATTCGGACTGTCGTTCCGACTGAGGTAGTGCATCAGGAACGCGACTTCCTGATCACTCAATAACTGAAACGCCCGGACAGCCATTGGTTGTCCGGGCGTTTTTCATTTTCAAAAGGCAGTAATTTCTGACAGGCCTTCGGTAATACCTGGAACCTCGGACGCAAAGCCGCAGAGACGCAAAGCCTCGCAAAGGAACCAAATGCAATCCTTTGCGAAACTCTGCGACTTAGCGCCTTTGCGTCAGATCGAACACTCCTTTCGACTTCCAGCTTTGCACCCGGGGACGCGACCTCAATCCCACCACCAGGTATTCACTTCAGACGACGGTGCCGAGTCGCGGACGCTACTTTCGAGCTCGCGGTTACCTTCACGGTTGAACTCAACTTGTCGCAACAGTTGCGTCGGAGAAATCGTGACGCCGCCTCCGACCAGCCCGATGATCGAACTGCCAGCCTTACGATAGTTGCAGACCGAAGCGACCTTCGATGGCGAGTTCCCTTCTGCTAATGGCGTCCTGGCCGGATCGAGAAACAACTCCATCGACCAGCCGACTCGCTGAGGAAGTTGCTCTTTCTCAAACAGTGCCGCCAGAATCGCCAGATCAATGATGTTCTGCAGCTCGGCGAAGATTGGTGAGACTTCAGCCACATCTTCGTACCGCTCAGTAAATTGCTTTGCGAACTTTTCAATCGACTGAGCCTGCATTGCGGCCGCCGAGCGTTTGCCGGAAGCACTGACCTGCTCCGACTGCGACATTAACTGAACCCGCTGTCCCGAAAACTGAAACGCGTTGCCATCCTGAGACTGCTTGAAAGCGTCATACAATGGCGTAAACCACCAACGCTGCAGCGTGTTTCCGCCCGTGCCGATCAGTTGAAGATGGCTCTTCCATTTCGAAATCTTCGGCCGTTCAAGACCGACCGACATCAACTTCATCCGATAATCGGCTTCGACCAGCACGCTCGCGAAGTGCGAATTCGGCGGCACACCGAACACAGAAACATCCTGAGTCCCCATGGCCTCAGCCATCGCGTGAAACCGTCGCTGGATCACCGCGGTCGTCGTCGCGAAACTGTTTTGCTTTAAGTAGTCACTAAAGCGGGCCAGCCCCTGCTGAGTCGGGTCGATCGAGCATCCGATCAACGACGCGTCAGGAACCGTACGCAGAGCAACGATCAAATCGTCCAGTCTCAGAGGCGGCCGCCCGGTCGACGTCCCCAGAACGCGACCGATCACGTTGGGAGCGAACCCTTCGGCCGGACCAGCAATGACGATGTCTCCCGTTTCCGGATAAACAAACACGTAGTCGATCCGCTGCAAACCGGCGAGAAACTGCATCTCAACCGGCACGTGCTTGTCTTGCTCGGCGAACTCGCGACTCGCTTTCTCAAGTCGGACCAGCGAAACCTTTCGCAGCGGACTGGCGGTATTGACGTCCGACGAAAGATGCTCGGCGGCCAGAGCTTCCTGCCGCCTCTGATTCAGTCGGGCCGTCGTTTCCTTCGCGAATGCGGGCGTCACAACTCCCGAGGCATCAATCGCAATGCCTCCGACATTGTTTCCTTGATTTCCTCCGCCCTGACCTCCACCAGCAAACTGGGCCAACGCAGCCGATTCACCAACAGTCAGACCAAAAACAAGAATCATTGCCAATCTGAAAAACAGGCCACAATTGGCGAGCACAGAGTCAGTCGTCACAGTCAGCTCCAGACGAAACCAGGGAATTTCAACTTACAGTCGATCAAGCTTTCGTCTCTAAACGAAAAAGCGATCTGACGTTCAACTTTCCAGAGCCGTGAGCCTATCGCCGCTCCACGCCGGTCACCATGACTTCTCTTGCCGAAAATCGGCGAATTCCGCTACAAGTCCGTTGTTCTGAAGGAGTTTCAGACGATTCTTTTCCCGTTATAAAGCATGGATGCTATGCCGCTCGAATCTTTCCCGAGTCGATTTGCTGCGCGGTTCACAAATGCTCGAACCGCTTCCGTCCTGACCAGCTCTGCGTGCGGCATTCTGGCCATGTGCTGGATTCAGCAGGCTCTCGCAGGTTTCGGAACCTCGCTGATCAGTCAAACGGCTCTGGCGATTGTCGGCCTCGTTGCATTCGGGCTGGGCTTAGCCGCTTCAAACCGCCTGACTTCGATCAAGTCCGTCGACCCGGTGAGAATTCAGATTAGCTTGCTGATTCTGCTTCAATCAGTCATCGCCGCGACGGTACTACTGCCCGAGATTTCCCTTGCCGCAGGCTGGGCGGCCATCGACATGGTGACTGGCGAGACGCTTCCCATTTCAACGAACGGGCAAATCGCAGCCCTTTGTTGCGGGCTCGCCGTCTCATGGCTCGTGCCGTTCGTCGCTGTCGTGTCGCTGTTCACTCGCCAACCTGCAGACCGCTTATCAACAACTACTGGTGACTCAGCCGCCGGTCGCTTGACCATCGCGGCACTTGCCGCAGCGTTCGCGATGACGGCCCTGTCCGGCACGCTTGGTCTGTCAGGCCTCGCTCTGATTGCGTTGTTCCTTGGAATCGGCGGCTCGGCAATCGAATCATGGCTTGCTCTGCGATCATGCAGAACAACTGCCACGGCTGGAGAAGCCGGCGCTGATGCATCATTCGTGCCTTCGAAGTTGCCGACGAATTCGGAAGCGAATGTCCGCCCATCGCTCGCTGAGATTCTGCCGGTAACTGCCCTCGCAGTTCTGAGCGGACTCCTTTTTGCGGCACTGAGTCGCGTCAGTGGGCAACTCTTCTTCGCATCATCGTGGCAGTCGGTCCTGCAGTGCTCGATGGTCGTCGTCGGTGCGATTGCCTCTCGGTGGCTTATCAAGAGAGGGACGGTGTCTGCTGCTAACCTCATGCTGATTGCCGCGGCATGGGCCATCGCGATCCTCGCTGCCTGGCCGGTCATCGTGAGCGTGTGCCTGAATATTAACTCTGGATTGTCGACCGTCGTGATTGCCGCAGCCGCTCGAGCATTCGTGCCAACCGCCTGCGTCCTGCCCGCGGGCCTGGCAATCGGAGCGGCCACTGCCTGGTGCACTCACGAAGGGCGTCAGACAGAAGGCCCCAGATTCGACAGCCGCGCATTATTCATAACTTTCGCCGCAATACTGTCCGGATGGCTGGGCAGCCAATGGTGGCTTGCTGGCCAGTTCAGCACTCAAACGATCGTCGTCACGATCTCGGCGATCTTCGGTATCGTTGCCGTCGCGTTGTTAATTCGAAGCGAACCACGACGAGCAGTTCTCCGTCCGACGTTTGCCATCTGCACGATCGTCCTGCTGACCGGTTCGCTCTTCGCACATCGCTACAACCCGGCGACTTCGGCCAAACTGCTGTTCGACACCGCCGTCTTCGTTGCCCATCAGCACGAGGCACGAAGTGACATCCTGCCTTACCTTGACGAAGGCCGTTGTGTCGCGACCGCAGAAACCGATCACGGCACGCTGACCTTCTGGCGTTATCGCGGTCAACAGTTGCAGGTGCGATCGTCAGGCTTGCCCGTCTCGTCGGTCAGTTGCGATACCAATATCTGCACGCAACCTTCCGCCGAATCGCTCCAGGCAATTCTGCCGATGGTCATGCACGAAGGACCAACGCGACTGATCCTGCTGGTAGTCCGATCCGGAGCCGTCCTGCAAACGAGCATCGCCTTCCCGCTCGAATCAATCGTCTGCGTCGAGCCTGACAACAAGGTGATCACCGCAGTCGCAGACAATGTTTTTGCACGGCTAACACCTAACCCGCTCGACGATTCCCGAGTCTCGCTACAGGTTGCCGAACCAC
>CALDJX010000573.1 GCA_937899075.1 uncultured Planctomyces sp.
CGGCGGGCGAGTCGTAGCGGACTCGGTCAATCACCGGCTGGACGGCGTACAGGTCGGCACTTTTGATTGCGACTCCGGACAGCCCCGGTCGCAAATCTTTGCCAAGCTTCAGGCGGTCCAGCACGGCGTAAACATCTTCGAGCGAAATCGCAAAGCCGATGCCGGAATCGTACCACTCGACTCCGGCTGACTCGGAATTCCCCTGCGGCGACAGCGGGACGAGGATGCCCATCACTCGGCCTTCGGTATCGACCAACGGACCACCGTAGTTGACCGGCGAAATCTTCGCGTCAGTTTGAATGGCTTTCCCCCAGATTCGGTCAACGGCGCTGACGATTCCGACAGAGATGCTGGGTAACGCCGAGTCGTAAGTTCTCCCCAAAGCGATCGACCACTGACCGACTTTGATACCGGCCTTTGGTGAAACCATTGGAACTTTCAATCCGCTCACTTCGATCTTCAGCAGGGTGATCATGCGCAGTCGATCGGTCGCGATTGTCTTTGCCGGAAAGCGGCGGCCATCGGGCAACGTGATCAGTACCGATGCTGGCTTCGATAAGAAGTTGAACGCACTGGAGACGATGAATCCGTCTTCGCTGACGATGAGGCCAGTCGTTGGCGCGGTCGAAGTGAGCGTTCGCCCGACAATGTCCAGGCCACCGACGGTGTCGATTCGGACAATCGACGGACTTGCCAGTACGGCGGCTTCTTTGAAAGCTTGTTCTTCGGCCTGCTCAAGTCGGAATCGAACATCAAGCTGAGCGTCGGCTTCGTCAGCCGTTGCCGCACTCATGGCAAGTTGGAACGGCAGGAACAACAAAATCAAAGCGGCAATCACTCTGGCCATATCGAGCATCCTTACGCGAAGACTCTATAACTTAAAGAATTTTTGAACGCAGAGATCACAGAGGTGAAAAACGCAGAGATGAAGGAGAGTCCTCTTTTTTTCTCTGCGAGACCTCGGCGGTCTCTGCGTACTGTTCTTTTTGAATTCAAAGAACAGCGGGGAGTCTGCGGAGATTGTGACGTCTTCCACCGGTCAGTACAGTCCGCCGCAAACCTCAATGGATGAAACAGAAGAATCACGATCGAAGGAGCATGCCGTGAGAAGTGACAATCGACAGCCGGATGAACTGCGTCCCGTAGACATCACACTTGGATACACCGGCAACGCTCCGGGCAGTGTGCTCATCAAAGCCGGGCGAACGACCGTCCTTTGCACGGCGAGTATCGACGATTCGCTGCCGCCCTGGAAGAAGCACGACGACGTTCCGAGCGGATGGGTCACGGCAGAATACAGCATGCTGCCGGGTAGCACGTCACCTCGGAATCGTCGCTCGATCGGCAAACTGGATGGACGCTCCAGCGAGATTCAGCGGCTGATCGGTCGTAGTCTGCGTTCGGTCGTCGACTTCGAGGCACTCGGCCCGCGGACGATCACCATCGACTGCGACGTTCTGGAAGCTGACGGCGGCACTCGAACGGCCAGTATTACGGGTGGATACATCGCGCTGGCGGCAGCTCTGAAAACTCTGAACGACTTTCCGACCGATCGACCAGTTCTGAAAGCAAATGTCGCAGCGATCAGCGTCGGCATGGTCGAAGGCAATGTGCTGCTCGATCTGTGTTACGTCGAGGACAGCGCGGCGGAAGTCGACATGAACGTCGTCATGACAAGCACCGGCGAGTTCGTCGAGGTCCAAGGCACGGCCGAAGGGCGCACGTTCGGACGGGACGTCCTGAACAGGCAGCTGGACTTTGCCGAAAAAGGCATCCGCGAGCTGGTCGCACTGCAGAACAAAGTTCTCGGCATCAAGTAGAGAAAGTAGGCTGGAACAAGCTCTGCGCAGTTCCGGCGTTTCAACCGGTCTCTGATCTATGATTGCCGGAGCAGCGCTGCGCTCGTTCCAGCCTACTGGCTGGTTTCTCGCTCAGCGCAAGCCGAACGTCTGGTCGCGAGGGCTTCGTCGAAATTTCGACGGACGTGTCACGCGACCAGACGATGTGCAACCTGAACGGCTTCTGCGACAGACGAATCGAATGTCACAGCTTCTCAACTGATTTTGCGTCAAGCTTAGACGTAGCTCGGCTCAAGCAGTTGAGTCACTTTGTTAACCAGTTCTTCGTTCGAGAATGGCTGGCTGATGTAGCCGTCGGCTCCCGTTGGAAGGGCGATGTTTGCTCCCGGAGCAGTCCCGTCCGAAGCAACAATCATCACCTTGCACCGGTCCATACCGCTGGCGGTACGAATGAAGGCGACGATGTCGTTGGCACTCAGGCCAGGAATTCGCAGGTCCAGAACCATGACCGACGGCTTGAATGTTCCCAGCAGCGATCCTGCGTGGAAGCCATCCGCAGCGACGGTTGTTTCAAAGCCCGAATTCTTCAGAGCTTCTTCAACCTGAGCCGCCAGAGCCGGATCGTTTTCGACGATCAGAACTCGACGTTCACGCTGCGAGAAGTCTTCAGGAATCGGCATACTGTTTTCTTTGAGGAAGTCGATGAAATCCTCGACCGTCACGCGGTTGTCGCCGCGTCCGGGTAGCTGGTACGCGGTCAATCGTCCGCGTTCGATCCAGCGAATTACTGTGCGAAAATTAACTCCGCAGTACTTTGCAATTTCGCCCGTTGTCAGAATCTGCTTCGGTTGCATGGCACGCCGCCTTTTTTGTCGCGAAATGAGTCTTCCCGTAATCTGCTTCTCCGAACTCCACAACTGCCCAGTTGTCAGCAGAGGTCGTAGTTACAGATGTTCCAGACGCATTCCTTAGAGAGATACGAAATGAAATTCCCACTCAATCGTTGGACAGAACTCCGTTGCTCTGTCTGTCCGCAGCGTGCGAGTCCGGTTAAAACGCCTCTTTGGCCCACCTCAGCGGTTCGCTCCATGCAGGAACCAGCTGCGACGAAAGGCGACAGGATTTCTAAGGGAGGGGTCCGACCGAACAGAAAGTCGTCCGGCGAAGTCCGTCTCCGGTAAGCTCGCACCAGGAACCTAGGTCACGTGACAGGGCTGTCAAACTCCGTTCTTTAAGTGTTTACGCTTTTTGATCAGGGACTCCTGCGAAACCCCACCAGACGGAAGCGATGCGCCGGTTCTGCGTGCCAGTCCGGTTGCGACTCACCCAGTTGGCGCGACTGTCGGAACCGATACAGTGCGAACCAGGCGTCCGGCGTCGATGTCGCCTGCGCGTTCAGATCAACAAGCTTCTAACGACTGGAAAACAACGCAGTGTCCGCCGTGATTGTTGCCAACATCCTGATCTCTCTGTGGGTTGTTGCTCGCAGCCTGGCGCGTCTTCGGCAAACGACGTTGCCCACGGCGGTCTGGTGCGCGATCGGTGGTCTGGCCGCCGCCGCAGTCGCTCAATCGATCGAACTGGCATATCCAGAACAAGCCAATGGCTGGGTTGATCTCGGCTGGTATTTCTCCGCCGTCGTCCTGCTGTGTCCTGGGATTGCCGTTCTGGGAGCACGCCGTCCCGGTGCCAGCGCGTGGGCGTTCTTCGTGGTGCTGCCTTTGGTTCTGGTACTGATGTGGCCGGCCGTTGCCTCGTTCCAGATGGCTCGACCGACCGCCCCGATCGAAATCGAAGTGCCCGCCCTTGTTGGCTTTGGACTCGTCCTGATCATGTCAGGCGGCAACTACTTCGGCACTCGCTACACAATGTCGACGTTCTATTACGCCGCGGCGATCATGCTGCTCGTCGTGCCGATGTCCGTCGCCGCGCCGGATTTCTTTCCCGAACGAAGCACTGCTCGATTCATGGCGACTTTGGGATTCCTGCTGGTTCTCTCGGAAACCAGCCGACGGTCGAAAGCCTTACCAGTCGACGGAATCAGCAGGCTGGACGTTCTGTGGTTCGACTTTATGGATTCATTCGGAATGGTCTGGGCGAAGCGAGTCATGGACCGCGTCAACGAATCAGCTCGCCACGAGAAATGGGCGATGCAACTGGAACTGCACGGCTTCGTCCCCGTAGCAGAGTCACCGACCGCGGACGAGCTGCTCCGAACGAACGAACGGATCGAGCTCACGTTTCGCTGGCTGCTGAAGCGGTTTGTCGACCCGGAGTGGATCGACGCGAGGCTGCGAGAACCAGCCGTAGGTCAGGCTCCGCCTGACGAAGTCCAGAGTTCACAAGCGTCTGAACAAAGTTAGCCACAGAGTTCACAGAGGACACGGAGACAACTCTGTGTCCTCTGTGAACTCTGTGGCAAAAAAACTTTGAGCATGTGTGGCGCATGAAAAAAGACGTCGGCATGATTCATGCCGACGTCTTTAAAGGTTAGCAACTTTGGATTTGTTAGTTGGGCAGCAGATCCTTGACCGTGTCGCGTTCTTCACGAAGTTCGGCGATCGTGGCGTCAATCTTCGCTTGAGCGAACTCGTTGTGCCCGAAGCCTTGAGCCGCGGTCCATGTCTGACCGTCGCTGGTCAGTGGCATGCTCGCAATAAGGCCTTCATCAATTCCGTAGCTGCCATCGCTGCAGACGGCGGCGCTGAAGGTCTGTCCGGCCGGAGTCGGGGACCAGATGTCTCGAACATTGTCGAGCGCGGCGTTCGCGGCCGATGCGGCACTGGACGCTCCGCGAGCCTTGATGACTGTCGCGCCGCGTTTCTGGACGTCTTCGATGAACTTACCCTGCAGCCAGGCTTCGTCGCCGATGACTTCTGCCGCTGGCTTGCCGCCGATCTTTGTGTTGTAGAAGTCGGGGTATTGAGTTGCTGAATGGTTGCCCCAGATCGTCAGGTTCTGAACGTCGGAAACGTGCTGTCCTGATTTCTGAGCGAGCATCGAGACCGCGCGGTTCTGATCGAGTCGCGTCATGGCGTACCAGCGGTCTCGCGGCACGTCCGGAGCGTTCGACATGGCGATCAGGCAGTTGGTGTTGCAGGGGTTTCCGACGACGACGACTCGAACGTCTTTCGCAGCGGCGGCGTTGATGGCCTTGCCGGTGCTGGTGAAAATCGGTCCGTTGATGCGAATCAAGTCGGCTCGTTCCATGCCGTCTTTGCGAGGCACGCTGCCCACGCAAAGGACAAGGTTGCAGTCGGCGAAGGCGTCTTCGAGGTGATCGCTGTCCGCCTTGACGACTCCGGCGAGCGTCGGGAACGCACAATCGTCAAGCTCCATGTGGACGCCGTCGAGCGACGGCAGCACCGGCGGAATCTCAACAAGATGCACGATCACCGGCTGATCAGGGCCAAAGACCTGTCCGGATGCCAGACGGAAAACAAGAGCGTAGCCAATGTTTCCAGCGGCTCCGGTAACTGCAACGCGAATGGGGTCTTTCATGGCGAACTCCTGAATCCTCAATCCTGAACGGTGTGGTGACATCTCAAGCGGCGCGGGATTCTAATAGCGTCCCGCATCAAGGCACCACTGTGCAGACATCGATCGTCAGGTAGAACAATCACGGATTTCGCGGATAGACGCGGATGTAAAGGATGCCCGTTGCACCGTCCGATGCCGCTGCCTGGCGAGTGCTCCCAGGATCATCCAGTTTTTATCCGTCTCAATCCGCGTAATCCGTGGTCCGTCCGCCTGAAGTAGTGGCAGAGGTGACTGAGAGCTGGATGAGCTGCTAATTACGAAATCGTCGTCGGGACCTGCTCCGGGTTCGACAGGTAGTCCTGGTCGACCGGGTAGTTGCGGAACTGGATTGTGTAGTGATCCTCGAACCAGTCCTGGATGTCCGGGATCATGTCCAGGTCGAATTCCGGCGCGACGTGCAGCAGCTTGCCTTCCG
>CALDJX010000574.1 GCA_937899075.1 uncultured Planctomyces sp.
TCGCCATTCTGCTCAGAAATCTCGAACCGATCGTTCAGGACATGCGAGTCTTCACGGACAAGATCGCTCGCCGGCCGGAAGTCCTTGGAGTAGGCGGAGCATTGCGGCCGAGTTCCGGGTTGAAAGACGACGAAATCCGACAGGCAGGTTTCGAGAAATCAAAGTAATCAATGTCGCTCGAAGATTCCGAACCCGACCCCGATGCTGACGAAGGCTCGACTTCAGAAGAGCCCGAAGACGAAACCGTTGCGTACGGTGAAACCGACGAATGGGGCGGCAACGATCTTGAAGCCGCCTATCGAAAAGCCCTCGAAGCTAACGACGCCGTCGAATGGGAGTTCGATCACCTCGCCCCCGCCGCCGAAACGTCAGCAGACGACGACTCACCTGAAGGCTCAACCAGCGAAGACGTCGCCGGTCAAGGTGCATCAGAGTCCGGCGAGGGTTTCGAATCAGCATCTCCGCCCGACAGCAAGCCAGATCCAATCCCGCAGCGAGTCACCGCTCGACAGGTGATCGAAGCGGCAATCTTTGTTGGCGGCGACCCGCTGACGTCGAAGAAACTCTGCTACATGCTGAAGGGCGACTACGACCTGGACGCTGTCGAACGAGCCATCGAAGATCTGAATCTTCAATACGTCGACGAATCACGCCCGTACGAAATCCGACTCGGCGAAGGCGGATACCGGATGGTGCTTCGCGAAGAGTTCGAACGAATCCGCAATCGAGTCTTCGGCATCGGCCCTCGTGAAGTGAAGCTTTCGCAGGACGTGCTGGAAGTCCTGGCTCTGGTCGCTTACCGACAGCCCATTACGCCGGAAGAAATCGAAGACCTCGGCAAAGAAAAACCCGGCCCGCTGTTACGACAACTACTCCGCCGCGAGTTGATCACCCTGGAACGCGACACCGAAGACCGCAAACGAGTCACCTATTCAACATCGAAGCGTTTCCTGTCGCTCTTCGGTCTGGGCAGCCTCGACGAACTCCCGCAAGCAGACGAACTGGCCTTCAAGTAGTCGATCCATTGAGTCGACGCTGCCTGGACGTCATTCCCGCGCAGGCGGGAAACCAGACCGTTTTCACCGTGGTCGTGAAACCGGGTGCCCACCTGCGCTTCCTGTTGAAAGTCAGCCAGTCGATCGATCACGGCATCGCCACCTTCCGCGGCGACACGGAAACCGGCACGACCGTCAGCGTCGTTTCGGCAATGACCGGATGGCCGTTCCAGGTGCCGGTGGCCCGGGCCTTTAACGACGTCACTCGACTGACAACGTGTCCGGCCGCTTGAGAGACTCGCAGAACGACGTGCCCCGTGTTCTCGTCGACCTTCACTGCAGCGGCACTGAATGCTTTTGTGGCAGCCGTTTCGTGAATTAGCTCGACGTTCACTGGGCCTGACAATTTGCCGGTTCGCAGGATCTTCACGGGAAATTCAAAGCTGTCGCCGGACGAAAGCTCAATTTCCGACACAGCGCTCTCGATCTTCAGCATGGCTCCCGTCGGGAGAAAGCCGATTCGCGTTACGAGTTTGCTCGACGAGTAACGAATTTGGCCGGTCGGGTCTGCGATCTTTGCAACGCCGTTCACGACCATGCGGGATGTTCGAGTTGTTTCCAGCCACTCGGGAAGAAAGACCGGATACAGGATTCGGTCCTCGTCCGGCTTAATGGTCATCTCCGGGCCGCGAATCCCCTGGCGATGTCGTCCCTGCTTTGCCGCCATTTCAAGAATGATGTCGCCTTTGAATTCCTCGTCGCGTTCAACCAGGACCGGTGCCGGATACGTCGTTCCACGCGGCCATTTGGTGACGTCGTTCTTCCCTTCCGCATCGACCGAAAACGGCGGCTTCATCGTGACAGCCAGCAACGTCGGCTCCGGTGAGTGAGTGACCGGTTTCTCATCGATCGTCGCTGAACCAGTCAACGTCATCATCCGGGCAACAGTCCCGACATCCGCACCGGCAGAAATCTTCAGCTTGAGATCGTTCTTCTTCTCGGGGATTGCTGATCCGTCGGGAATCGAAACTCCCGCCGGCAATCCGTCGATTGAGATTGCAATAGGCCCGGTAAAACCTCCGAACCGCTCGGCTTTGACCGCAAGCACTGCTGAACCGTTGATCGGCACGGCCAGAATTTCAGGAATCGAAAGTCGAAACCCCGGCGTCGCCTCACGCACAACCAGGCGATAGACCGACGTCAGGCGGCCGCTCATTCCAGACGTGTCTCCAACGATCAGGTCGTACGCTCCGTCGGCTGGCAGTTTGAATTCGATTTGTGCATCGGTTGTGCCAACAAAATCGTCGACACGTTTCAACTCGACGCCGGCTTCGTCGACGATCGCCAGCGAAACGTCGAGCGGCGATCCGATCGCCTCGGCCTGAAGATCAATCGCCCAGACGTCGCCCTTGGCCCCCTTCGCCCGATATCTGTCGCTGCCGTATCGCTCGCTGAGGACGCCAGTCACGGCATCGCGGGCGCTCAGTTCCTGAATCGACTTTGCTGAATTGGTGCCGGGCAGTTGCTCGACAACTTCCAGGATGTCGCTGGTCGGAATTTCGTAAGGCAGCTTCGTTCCATCCGCGAGTTCAAAGTCGCCGCGGAACACCGCGTGAGCATCGACTGGCACCTGGATCTTTCCGCTGATCGATTCCAGCCTGGCCGCTCCCGTCTTCAGCCCGTAGCCAAGAAACTCGACATCCTGCGTCGAGCCTCGCTGAACGAACGCCGGAATTGTTGCCACAAGTGATGGCCCGGGCGTCAACGAAAGCCGGTAAACGAACGAACGATTGCCGCGAAAATCGACGTCGTAGACTCGCGCCGTGTATTGCTTGCCCGCTTCCACGGCAAAGGTGAATTTCACATCTCGCGCGGCGGTGTCGGCAGCGTCGGCGACCAAATGTCCCGAGGCGTCGCGAATCTCGACAATCGCTGTCAGCGGCGAGCCGATCGCCGCAGCAATGATTTCGCAATTCATCGCTCCAGCAGATGGAGCGGTAAAGACAAACTCGTCGACCTCAGCGATCTTCAGAATTTGACCGGAAACAGTGACTGGCAGCGACGTTAAATGCTGAGGCTCGTCACGCTCCTTCTGTTCGATGACTTCCTGACCGTTCGAAACGACAAACTTGCCGGATGCTGTGCCGCCATTCGCGTTGGCGGCCTGCCAGCGATAGACCCCCGGTGCCAGATCCGCCGGCAGTTTCAACTTTGCGGGAGTCTCGCGCGGCAGCATGAACGGCCCGCGTCGAGCCTTCTTACCGAACCAATACGGCGGTTCGGGCACGATCACCGGTCCGGGTGCATCGGTCATTACGAGTTGAATTCGCGAGTCCCGAACGAACAACTCCATATCCGGAGTCCAGTCGTAACCACCCAGTACGACATCAATCGTTGATCCAGCCTGCCCGCCAGGCGGAAACATGTAGCCGATCGACGGAACTTGCTGAGCGTCTGCATTGCTCGAAAAGAAAAACAGCATCAGCAACGAGCCAGCGAAAGCGCGAATCATCGAAGGCATAGTCTCACCAGATAAAATCAATCGCCTAAACCAGAGCGTCGATGAACTTGCCGCCGTCGACGAGCGGCACAGGACGGCCGAGGGGGCCGAGGTAGGTTCGGTCCGGATCGATGCCCATCAATGTGTGAATTGTGCGGAGCAGGTCGTTGACGCTGACGGGCTCCGTCGTCGGCGCCGCGGCATGCTTATCCGTGGCCCCGATCACCTGCCCGGGTTTCACTCCGCCGCCGGCAAAGATCACAGTCTGAGCCATCGACCAGTGATCGCGGCCAGCCTGCGCGTTGACTCGTGGCGTGCGGCCCATCTCGCCCATCATCACGACGAGCGTCTCGTCCAGCAGCCCACGCTCTTCGAGGTCCAGCACGAGTGCGCTGAAAGCTCGATCGGCGTAAGGGATCAAGTCAGTCTGTAGACTCGGGAAGCAGTTGAAGTGAACGTCCCAGCCTGGAGCATCAACTCCAACAAACCGGCAACCGCCTTCAACCAACCGACGAGCCAGTAACGCGCACTGGCCGATCTGAGTGCGGCCGTAACGGTCTCGAACGTCATCCGACTCTGAGTGAATATCAAACGCCCGTTTCGCATCCGAAGACGTGATGAGGCTTTGAGCTTTCTCGTAGTAAGTCGACATCACTCCGGCTCGGCCTTCAGCGCGGCCGCGTTCGAGACGTTCGATTCCGGCCAGCAGTTTTCGACGAGTTGAGACTCGATTGCTCGACAGTCCGGAAATCGGTTGCAGGTCGCGGACTTCGAAGTCCGGCTGAGTCGGATCCGATTCGATCACGAAGGGCGCATATTCGGCACCGTAGAAACCGGGACCTCCGCCCTGCATGGGGTGCGGCAGGTTGATGTACGGAGGCAATGCCCCGCCCTGGCCCAGTTCGCGAGCGACGACAGAGCCGACCGACGGAAAGTAATCGTTGTTCGGAACCGGGTTGTCGCCGTCAGCGAAGTTCGGTTTCCGGCCGGTCATCACGTAGTGGTACCCGGTCGAGTGTCCGTTAATTCGATGGCTGTGGCTGCGAAGGATCGTGTACTTGTCGGCGATCTTGGCACAAAGCGGCAACTGATCGGTGATAAACGTGCCAGGTACGTTGGTCGCGATTGGAGGGAAGGGACCTCGAATCTCCGCCGGAGCTTCCGGTTTTGGATCCCACATATCCTGATGAGGCGGTCCGCCTTCCAGAAACAGGAACACGCAGGACTTTGCTTTGATCTCTCGCCCGGTTCCGGCTTTGGCCTGAAGCTCAAGCAGCGTCGGCAGGCTTAACCCTCCGAGCAGACTCGTCGCGCCCAGTCGCAGCGCGTGGCGTCGGTCGATGCCGTCACAATTTCCGACCGATGGTTTTCCGAGTTCGAGTCGCAACATGATCTGCCCCGTTCCGCCGGTTAATTCGCTGAGTCTGCAATCGATCAATGATTAAAGATGAACTCTTTCGTATTGAGCAATGCCCAGAGGACATCCTCAACCGCTGCAATTCTTTCCGATCCAGAATCCGAAAACGCTTCCCGCATCAGGTTTCGTTCTTCCTCGTTCGGGAAACGCGACAGCGTCGTTAGATACAGTTCGTCAATTAGTTCGTCGTCAGTCAACTCAGAATTCGCCAGACGACGAGCCGTTCCGTTTCTATGTTGGATCTTTGCCATGATCTCGGGCGAGTTCAAAAGGTGCAGCGCCTGAGAAATGCTGGGTTCACCGCTGCGTTCACATTCGCAGACGGTGGCTCGAACCGGCCGACCAAAAATCTGGAAGAAGTACGACGGCATGCGGTTATCCCAAACCTGAATCGCTCGATAACCCTCTGGCCAGCCGTTGAATTTTTCGGCAATGCCGGTCGTTTGAGAAATCGCATCCAGCAGGGCTTCGGCCGGAATCGCTTTGTACGCAGCGTGAGAAAAGTTCTGCTGGTCATCGCGATTCGAATCGTTTGACGCGGAACCCAGTTGGTAGACACGCGATTGGAGCAGTGTTTTCGTGAATGCCCGCATGTCGAATTTCACGTCGACCATGTGCCTGGACAGGGCTTCCATCAGTGGCTCATTCGTGGCGGGGTTCGTCTCGCGGATGTCGTCAACCGGTTCGACGAGTCCTCGTCCCAGGTAGTGAGCCCAGATTCGGTTGGCGATGGCTTTCGCAAAGAATTCGTTGTCTGGTTGAGTCAGCCAGTTCGCAAGAGCCACTCGCCGATCGCTCAGCCCATTCAGGTCGGCATTCGGTGCTCCGAGAGCTCTCGGCACAACGAGTTCACTCGTGCGAGGATGCGGTAGATCTTTGCCGCCAAACGAAACGACGGCTTCGGTGCCGTTGGGAAGTTTCTTCAGCTTGACTCCCGTGAAGAAGCCGGCCAGCGCGGTGTAGTCTTCCTGACTCCAGCGTTCGGACGGGTGATGGTGACACTGTGCGCACTCGATGCGGACGCCCAGCAGAAGCTGGCTGACCGCACGGCTCATTTCGTCGGGCTTCGACAGGATTTTGTAGAACGCTCCGGGGCCTTCGGCCGTCGTGCTGCCCTGAACCGTGAGCAGTTCGCGAGCCATCTGATCGAA